>NMQN01000725.1 GCA_003575245.1 Candidatus Atribacteria bacterium 1244-E10-H5-B2
CTCTGGCAAAAGGACCACAGTGCATCAGACAAGGTCCGTGTTCTAAGGTCTGGATGAGGTTAGGTTTTAGGGCATCTTTCAGGAGGACAGTCATAGCTCCGGCGGCTTTTAGGTCTTCGGCGGTTACCGGATTACCATCAATGGTATAAGCTACGGTCATTCTACCTAATCTCTCTCGGAGATCAAAGACATCGGTAGCCAAAGAGAGGATAGCCATAACTTCTGAGGCTACTGTGATATCGTAACCGCTCTCCCGGGGGATGCCATTAACCCTTCCTCCTAAACCGATAATAATATGACGTAGTGCTCTATCAGAGATGTCTACTACCCGGCTTATATTGATATTATGGATGTCTATGCCCAGTTTGTTTCTTTTTTGCAGGTGAGTATCTAACATGGCACAGAGTAAGTTATTGGCTGCTCCCACTGCATGAATATCTCCGGTAAAATGAAGGTTTAAGTCTTCCATGGGAACGACCTGGGAATATCCTCCACCAGCTGCTCCACCCTTTATCCCGAAGACCGGACCCATCGAGGGCTCTCTTAAGGTATTAATTACTTTTTTACCTATTTTAGCTAACCCCTGGCCTAATCCGATGGAAGTTACTGTTTTACCTTCGCCCAAAGGGGTAGGGGTAACGGCAGTTACCACTATGTATTTGGCCTGGGGGCGATCTTTTAATCTCTTTAAGATATCGGGGGAGACCTTGGCTTTATATTTACCATAAAGGTCTAATTCATCTTCTTTTATTCCGATAGATGCGGCAATTTCAGTGATCGGTTTTAATTTAGCTTCCTGAGCAATCTGTAAGTCTGATTTCATTTAAGTACCTCCTGAATTTTATTTTTACTATTTTATTTTAAAATAAAAAAAGACAGAACGGAAATATTTAAAGATTATTTCTACTCTGTCTTTTTACCTGAGAGATTTTTTTCATTATTGATAGATAACGAAAAATTGCCCCTTCGGTGTTTATTAAAAAACTTTCCAGAGTTCTGTCCAGCAAGGGTCCTTTTGCCTGAGAGTTTAAATGTATCATACATCGTGCCCCTTCGGCTCCTTTTCTATAAAAGAAAAGACTTCTCCCCCTACTTTCATACAGGTTACTGTATTTAATTAGGAGAAATTTTTTTATTGGTATTATTTTTTTAATTTACTATCATAAATTCTAATTATAAATATAACTGAATCTATAATACTACATCAATTTATAAAAATCCTTCTTTTTTTTAAAAATAATTTAAAAATATTGTTCGTGTAAACTTTAGCGGGGTAGTTAGAAGAAAAATATTAAATAAATATAGTTACAAATTAAAGATATGTTATAATTATTACTGTGAATAAATTATCGATAGTAAATTGTTAAAGATTTATAAAATAGTTTATAGAAATTGAAAAGTATAAACTGGAGGGGTTTGTTTGAAAAAAGAAAAAAGGAAAGAATGGATTGCAATTTTAGATTTTGGTTCGCAATATACTCAATTAATCGCCAGACGAATAAGAGAAGCTAAGGTTTACTCGGAAATATTTCCTTATTATATTAACTTATAAAAAATACGACAGTATCCACCTAAAGGGTTTATCCTCTCTGGGGAACAGCAAGCGTATATGAAGGTCAAGCACCAGTTTGCGATAAAAAAATATTTGAATTAGGGATACCTATATTAGGAATTTGTTATGGTGCCAAACTAATCGCCCAAATTTCAGGAGGGAAAGTGTTAAAAACATCTCAAGCAGAATATGGCCGGGTTAAGGTTATTTTGGATAATAGAGAAGATATTTTTTATGGATTTTCTAATAATGCTATCTGTTGGATGAGTCACCAGGATTTAATAGAAAATCTTCCTCCAAATTTTAAGGTTATTGCTCATAGCGAAAATACCAAAGTTGCAGCCATGGTAAATAGAGAGAAGAAAATTTATGGAATACAATTTCATCCCGAAGTTACCCATACTCCTTTAGGAAAAAAGATATTTGAGAATTTTCTCTACAAGATATGCCAGTGCAAGCCTAGTTGGAATCTGGAGTCATTAATCGAACAATCTGTAAGGGAGATTAGAGAAAAAGTAGGCAAAGGTATGGTAGTAGCCGGCGTAAGTGGAGGGATAGATTCATTGGTGGCAGCAGTATTAACCCACAAAGCTATTGGTAATCAGCTATATTGTATTTTTATTAATAATGGCCTATTAAGAAAGGGAGAAGCAGATGAGATAATTAAGCAGGAAATAAAAAAGAATAATTTATATAAAAATATCTGGCAATCTTTTGGTATTCTACTCCCGATAAAGACGGTAGGAGTGATGGGGGATGTTCGAACCTATGATTTGTTCTTGCCTTA
>NMQN01000492.1 GCA_003575245.1 Candidatus Atribacteria bacterium 1244-E10-H5-B2
GGAGGAGGAAAGGAAAAGATTGGAAAGAAAATCACTGTAGCTACCTATCAGTCACTTGTCAGAAAGAACTTAAAAATAATAGTTGATAAAATAGGTTATGTTATTGTTGATGAATGCCATAGAGTACCAGCGAATACATTCCAAAAAGTAGTAAAAGAGTTCAAAGCTAGATATCTATTAGGGTTAACTGCTACCCCTTTTAGAAAAGATAAGTTGCAAAAATTAATGTTTCTCTATATGGGTGAAATCATTCATAGAATCGACCCGGATAAAATTTCAAATGAACTAAAAGGGGTTGATAGTCTCTTAGAAATAAGATATACAAATTTTTATCCAACTTTTGAAAAAGTTAAAAAATATAAGAAGATTATTGAAGCGCTGACAGAAGATGAGAATCGAAATAATCTTATTGTCAGGGATATTATCGGTGAATATTCTTTAGATAAAAGCATTCTTGTGTTAACCGGAAGAAAGGGACATTGTTTAGAAATTTCCCAAAGATTAGGACAAAAAGTTAAACATTTTGTATTAACCGGAAATTTATCTCAAAAAGTAAGAAGAGAAATATTAAGAGACTTTAAGGACAAAAAAATAAGGGTACTAATCGCTACAAGTCAATTAATAGGAGAAGGAGTTGATTTCCCTTTTTTAGATACATTGTTTTTAGTATTTCCCATGTCTTCAAAGACAAGATTAATCCAGTATATAGGAAGAGTGCAGAGGAAAAATAAAGGTAAATCAATATCAAAAGTTTATGATTATTATGATCAATATGTCTCTGTTTTAAATATAATGTTTCAGAAGAGAAAAAAGATTTATGAAAAACTAGGAATAAAACAAATAAAACCAGATAATAAGGTATAGAAAGTGACAAGTTTTGTGCCAGGCACAAAACTTGTCACTTATGACAAATCTGGTGCCTGGCACAAAACTTGTCATAAATGTAAAATTTAGTGCCGGGATCCTAATTTTAGAAAGTATTTTTCTGTAAAAGAAGGATTTTTGAATTTATTTGTAGAATATATATTTAGTATAAAGTATATTATATAATACATAATAAAACAGAGGAATTTATATGAAGATAGTTATTGTTGGGGCTGGTCCGATAGGGTGTTATACAGCACAGTTGTTGAAGAAATGCGGGATTAATAGCTTTAGAATAATTGAAGAACACGATGAGGTGGGCAAGCCGGTAAGATGTGCCGGGATTGTGGGCAAGCCGGTTTTTGAAGATAGTTTAATACCTTTATCGAGAGGTTCTATATTAAATCAGATTAATGGGACCTCATTTTTTTACCGGGGAGATAGTTTTAAGATAAAGAGATCCGGAGTGGCTCTTGTAATTGACCGGGAGAGGTTTGATAAGGAGCTGAGTCAGGGATTAGAAGTGGAATATGGGAGAAGATTGCTGGAGATAGAGGAAGAGCAGGATAAGGGGAGCAGGTATAGACTAAAGACTAATCAGGATGATATCTGGGCTGATATAGTTATTGGAGCTGATGGACCGCGGTCTCGGGTGAAAAAATTTATAGATTCGAAGGGAAATAATAGTAATGGCTGTGATGGCAGTGACGACCCCGGGGAAACCAATTTTTATAAAGGGGTCCAGTATAGAATAAAATTAAAAGATTTAGAAGGTGAAGTTTTTTCCAGGGAGATGACTCGGGTATATATGCGGGAAGGAATCCCTTTTTTTGTGTGGATTATTCCTGAAGGAGACGGGATTATACGATTAGGGGTAATTGCAGAAAATGGACGCAGAGAGTTAGAGCGAGTGATAGAAGAAGAAGGTATAAAAGGTGAAATTATAGATAGACTAGCCGGGATTATTCCGCTGGGGTTATGCCAGAGTGTTTACAAAAAGGTAGCAGTAGTGGGGGATGCAGCCCGGCAGGTAAAACCTTTGACCGGGGGAGGAATTTATTACGGGATGAAGGCGGCTGAGATTCTGGTGGAGTGTATTCAGGAAGGCACGCTGGCTGAATATGACAAGAGATGGAAGAGTAAATTTGGAAGAGAAATCAAATTTGGACTGTGGGCCAGGAAAGTTTACGAGAGATTAAATAAAGGTGAGCACGAATTAGAGAATATTTTCTCGCTGTTTAAAAAGAATGCGGAATTTATCGAACGGGCGGCAAATTTTGAAAACCATTCTTTAGTATTTAGGGAGGCATTTAAGAATCCGAAGATATTTATAGGAGCAGGTAAGATTCTTGGCCGAAATATAGGGAAGATATTATTTTAAGAGGAATAAGAGGAAGAGGAATAAGAGGAGGGAGGAAGTAAATTGAAATCAATTATTCTTTGTGCCGGAAAAGGCACTCGCCTTAGACCGCTAA
>NMQN01000719.1 GCA_003575245.1 Candidatus Atribacteria bacterium 1244-E10-H5-B2
TGCGTATTACTAGGATCAGAAGTGTTAATTAAAGATATGAAAAATAAAAAAGAGTGTAAATATACTATTTTGGATTATGTGGAATCTGAACCAGATTGTGGAAAAATATCTATCTCTTCTCCTATTGGAAAGGCTCTTTTAGGAAAAAAGAAAGGCGATATAGTGAAAGTTAGAGTGCCTGCAGGACATCTTGAGTATAAAATTTTAGACATCGAATAGTTTACATATTAATTTGGCAACCTAAATAATTATTAATTGTAATAATGAACAAAGTTATTAAAAATATAAAAATATATAGATACTTTGTTCATTATTTATTTCTAAACCTTTTAGCAAAGTAAGCTAATCATAAATATAGCGGAAATTTAAATTATCCCAAAAGGTTTATCGGGCAGCAATAATATAATAATTTTGGTATTGTATTATTGAATTTTTTAACACAATGCTTAGCGATAAGAGTAAAAAGAGGTGGATTGGATGGAAATAAAAAAGAGCACGACAGAAATTATATCTAATAAACGGGGAGAAATAGAAGAATTGAAAAGAGAAGGCATTGATCCTTTTGGGCATAGCTTTTTCAGAACCCATAAAATAAAAGGCTTGATAGAAAATAATAAAGATTTACAGATTGGTGAATGCGGTCAGGAAAAAGTCAGTATAGCCGGCAGGTTAATGGCTTTAAGAACACACGGAAAGGCCATATTTGCTAATATTGAAGATATAAGCGGGAGAATCCAGATTTATATAAAATCAAATAAAATTGGAGAGAACGCTTTTAAACTTTTTAGTAAAATTGGCGTCGGAGATATTTTGGGAGTTTTGGGTCTGATTTTTAAAACTAGAACTGGTGAAGTTACTATATTTGTAGAAGAATTTGTTCTTCTATGCAAGTCTGTACGCAGTTTACCCGAAAAATGGCACGGACTTAAAGATGTGGAGATAAGATATAGAAAAAGATATTTAGACCTAATGGTAAATCCCTCGGTCAGAGAAATTTTTATTAAAAGGAGCAAGGTAGTACAATCTATAAGAAATTTTTTAGATAATAAAGGCTTTTTAGAAGTTGAAACTCCTATAATGCAGCCCATTCCCGGTGGAGCTACAGCTCGTCCTTTCATCACTCACCATAATGCTCTTCATAGAGATTTTTATTTAAGGATTGCGCCAGAATTATACTTAAAACGTTTATTGGTAGGAGGACTTGAAAAAGTATATGAGATAAGCCGTAATTTTAGAAACGAAGGTATTTCTACTAAGCATAATCCAGAATTTACTATGTTGGAGTTATATGAAGCATATGGTGATTACTATAGCATGATGCAAATTACCGAAGAATTGATAGTGTATATACTGAAGAATGTTTTAGGATCTTTAGAAATTGAATACCGGGGAAATAAAATTGATTTTACTCCTCCTTGGAAAAGAATAAGCATGTATAAAGCAATAGAAGATGCAGTGGGAATTCGGGTAGATAAAACATCTCCAAAAGACTTTAATAAAGTTGTAAAAAAATATAACTTGAATATAAAAGGCAGTATAAATAGAGGTGAAATTATCAATGAGCTTTTCGAAAAATTTATAGAGCCAACCTTAATTCAACCAACTTTTGTTATTGACTATCCTCTCGAACTTTCGCCTTTGTCAAAACAGAAAAAAGACAATCCGGAATTAGTGGAGCGTTTTGAGCTGTTCATTAGTTCAATGGAATTAGCCAATGCCTTTACCGAATTGAATGACCCGGAAGAACAAAAACGTCGATTTGAAGAACAGGTTGCCAAAAAAGAAGCCGGAGACATGAAAAGTCATTTTATGGATGAAGATTATGTCGAAGCTTTAGAATATGGGATGCCTCCTGCGGGTGGTTTAGGTATAGGTATTGATAGATTAATGATGTTACTTACCAACTCTGATTCAATTAAAGAAGTTATTCTCTTCCCGCAATTGAAATCAAAAGAATAAATTCGTATATCGTATATCGTATATAGTATATAGTAAAGAAAGAAAAAGCTAGGAGAAGTAGGGTCGTATTGTATACACTTCAATAGCGTAGAGCGTGTAGCGTTTAGCGTATAGAATATTAGTTATCCAGTTACCCGGTTACCCAGTTTACCAGTTATAAGATATAAGGTACAATGTAGGACGGGCGTCTCGTCTGTTTACAATGGAGAGAACGAAGTGAGCGTGGCAATCTCATCTAAAAACTATATACCATTAACTAAAAACCAGTTTTATATCTTGTATCTTTTTAAACTGTAAACCGAAAACTGATAACTGAAAACTTGCATTTATGCTAACGACTATTCACTATTCACTAACGACTAATTCAATTGGT
>NMQN01000199.1 GCA_003575245.1 Candidatus Atribacteria bacterium 1244-E10-H5-B2
CTATGATTGCAGGATTAAATTTCTTAAATTATGATGTATGGACTATCGGAAACCATGAGTTCAACTATGAGAAAGCTTTTTTAGAAAAAAATGTCGCAACTTTTAATAATTCAGTTTTATCCGCTAATATCTTAAAGACCGACGGAACTTATTTTGTTAAACCTTACGAGATTTTTGAGGTTAATGGTGTGCGGGTTGCTATCGTGGGTATGACTCCACCTCACGTTATTCTGTGGGAAGCGAGCGCTCCGGAACATTTTGAAGGATTAACTTTTCCCGGCACACTAGAGCAATCTAAAAAGGTTATTGCGGAACTTGAAGGCAAATACGATGTCTTAATTGGAGCATTCCATTTAGGTCCAGAGGGGGATCATGGCTTTGAAGGCTCAAAAACAATTGCTGAAGCCTGTCCGGAGTATTCAGTTATATTCTGCGGACATGCCCATTCAAAATATAATGAAGTAACAAACGGAGTGCATATAATTGAACCGGGAAAATGGGGATGGGCCTTAGCCAAAGCAGTAATTAAGATGGAAAAAGTCGGAGATAAATGGGAAGTAGCTGATGTAACTACTGAAAACATTGAAACTAAACCAGTAGATCCTGACCCGGAAGTTTTGGCAGAATTTAAATTTGTACATGATGAATCGGTTGCTGATGCCAATTTAGTAGTAGGAGAGATTACTGCTGATTTTATTGCCTCTCCTGATTATATCACCGGAGAAGCTGAGATAACTACTATCCCTACTTCTCAATTAGAAGATACTTCGGTAATTGATATAATTAATGAAGTGCAAATGTTTTATACCGAAGCAGACGTTTCTTCGGCAGCACTCTTTAATTTCGGCTCAAACTTATTAAAAGGTCCCTTTAAAAAGAAAGATGTAGCCTTTATTTACAAATATCCCAACACCCTGGTAGGAACAAAAATTACCGGTGCAAACCTGAAAAAGTATATGGAATGGTCAGCAAGTTATTACAATAGTTGGAAAGAGGGAGATGTAACCATCAGTTTTAATCCTGATATTCGCGGCTATAACTATGACATGTTCTCCGGGATGACTTATGAGGTTAATCTCTCTAAACCAGCAGGAGAACGGGTTGAAAATATACTTGTAAATGGTCTGCCACTTGTTGATAATAATGTTTATAGCCTATCCCTAAATAATTATCGTTTTGGAACATTGCTGGGATTGGAATTGGTAACTATGGATGATAGATATTATGATTCCTATGAGATTCTACAGGATGCCGGTAGAATTAGGGCAATGATTGTTAAATATGTCCAGGAAGAAAAAGGTGGAGCATTAGCTCCCACAGTTGATAACAACTGGAAGATAACCGGAGTTGACCTTGAATCTCCTTTTAAAGAAGTAATTTTCGATATGGTAAGAAAAGGAGAATTATCTATCCCAACTTCCGAAGATGGTAGAACACTGAATGTAAAAGCGCTTAATGTTTTCGAGCTCCTCGATGAAGGAATATTGAAAGTTTCTACTTATGTGGTACAGGCAGGGGATAACTTGTGGGCAATTGCCGGGAAATACGGTCTTACCTGGGAAGAATTAAATAAGATTAATGACTTAGACAATGCCAGATTAATTCTCCCCGGTCAAACCATCTTAGTTCCTGTTCTACCTTAGAAAAATGAAAATTTAGTTTAAACTCAAAAACCCTATCGCCGCTGTAATGGATGGCGGTAGGGTTTTTGATTCAGGGGACGGTTCTTTGTATCAACTTACTAGCAACTAAGGAGGTGTTTAAAATAAAAGTAAAGTCAATGACGGGTCTTGCTTTATTGATTATCATACTATTTTCTTTTACCACTTTTATTACCTGCGCAGAGCGGAGTTATAAAATAACTGATTATCAAGCCCAAGTGAAAATATTAGAAAATGGTGATATTCAGGTAAGTGAAATCTTTGAGTATGATTTTGATGGCGATTTTAATGGAATAATAAGAACTATAGGAATTAAAGGGTCGGATGGATTTGAGTATTTCAAGGCTTCCGAATATTTCCCCAAAGATAAAGAATTAGAATATACTCAAAGTCTCGCCGCAGATATGGTGACTTATAAAATTTATGATAAGTCCAGCAATGAAAGAAAATTGTTTTTGCTGGAATACCAGTTAAAAAATGTAGCAACTTTATACAATGACACCGCAGAATTTTACTGGAAATTCTTCGATGAATCCAATACTTCCCCCATCGGCCACGTTAAGATAGAAATAGAGCTCCCGTCTGCAGAAGTTTCATCAGAAGAAATAAAAGTGTTTGGACATGGCCCGCTGGATGGAAAAGTGTCTATCCGGGAGGACGGTAAAATA
>NMQN01000312.1 GCA_003575245.1 Candidatus Atribacteria bacterium 1244-E10-H5-B2
GGAGAAATTCTTTTATTAATTTTTTTGAGAATTCTTTTTAAATTTTTTTCAGCTTCCGGATATTTTATCAGTTTAAGATTTAAAGCCCTGGTAATGGTTTGGTAGGTAATATCATCTTCCGTAGGTCCCAGTCCGCCGGTGGTAATTATTAGGTCAGAACGTTGAAGGGCTTGTTTTAAGGTTGATAATAATGATTCAGGATTATCACTAACTGCCGAAATATGCTCTACATCAATACTTAATTCGACTAATTTTTTAACAATAAAGTTAGAGTTGGTATCTGAGATTTGTCCCCTTAATATTTCACTACCGATACTGATAATTTCTGCTTTCATTAATTCATTTACCTCTCCTTAATTAACTGTCTATGGAACCTTATCTAAAGCGGTAATGCCGTTTTGTTAAAAGAAGACACGGTACACTGTGCTCCCACTAAATATTATTAACTATTTGCTACTTTTTTATTGTATATTTAAAATTTAAATAAGAAAAGTAAAAATATAAACAAGTTCGAAAGTAATTTAAGATTCAATTTTATCCATTTTCAAAGCGAGGTTATTTCTAATTTGATTTACAAAAATGTGAGCTTCTCGAACCGGAAGTGGCAATCTGTATTTAACTATACATTTTAGGACGATCTCTATAGAATTAGGCAGGTCAATTTTATGCCCGGGGGATACAAAAATAGGTTTGACTCTTTTTCTTGTTCTTAATACCGCTCCTAAAATTTCTTTATCTTCCTTTAATAGGGCATAGTCTCCTTTTTCCTCCCCGACTGAAGTATATTTTCCGCTTAATCTGGATTTAGCGCAGCCAATAGTCGGTTTGTCTAAAAATAATCCCAGGTGAGTGGCTATCCCCATTCTTCGGGGATGAGCTATTCCCTGACCATCAAAGAGGATAACATCAGGCGTAATTTTTATTTTTTTAAAGGCCTCAAGTAAACTCGGTCCTTCCCGAAAGGTAAGAAGTCCGGAGATGTAAGGAAAGTTTACTGGAGAAACAAAAAATTGTCTTTCAATTATTTTTAAATTTGGAAATTCGAAAATTATTACTCCTGCTATCATCTTATTTTGATAATAACTGACATCTGCTCCCGCTATTTTGTCGATTTTACTGAAAGATTTCTTTAGAGATATCTTGGATTTTAAATCTTTCTGAATCTTAATGGCTTCTTGAGGGCTAACTTCCCAGGAGTGTAAATTTAGATATTTCAAAATTAATTTATCCTCCAAATTATAGGTGTTTTTAAAACTTGTTTCACTTTATATCGTAATAAGGAATTTATTCTTTAGGCCACTGTTTTTTGGGGAAATAATTATATGAAAGAAAGTAGCGATTAATTACTGCATTTGGCCATTTACTTGTTATCACCATTTTTTTCTTTTTAAGGAGTCTACGCAATTCTATATATTTCGAAAAACTAATAAAATCTTTATAGCTTCCTGTAAATTTTTTAGGCCAGTCTTTAGCCAGGGGATGGTTTGGATTTTTAACGCTTTTATTTAACTCCCGGTATCTTTGGGGCATATCTTTTATTTTGATTCTTTTGCTAATTTTTTCAAATAATGCTTCTGGATGTAATTTCTCCCATCCCAAAGGTAACGACCCATGTTCACCCCATTGCACATTTATCCTGGCTCGTTGATGGTGAAGATTAGCGTCTTTAACTGCTTCTTCTGTGGAAAGGATTGCCTTATGAAAATAAGTATATACTCCAGTTACTTCTACCTTTTTTTTGTTAAATTCTATCCACACTACTTCATGGTCGGAAGGGTCATTATCTCCCGGATAGTCTATATCATCTTCCCAGAAGAGATTATAGGCAATGATCGGTTTTTTGGGGTGGATTACTGCTACTAAATCTTTAAGTTTGAAAAATTCTTTAGGATTTACAAATAATCTGGGGGCGTATCTATCTGCCAATTTTAGGTCATCCTCTGAGGCTAGACGAGGAGGATTTAATTTTAGCATTATTTCGTATTCCATACTCGCCTCCATTAATCTCCTCATTAAGTGGTAAGCATAACCAAGACTATAATGGTACAAGACATTATCAGGATCTAATTTTAAACCTTTCTTATAATTTTCAATTACCTTATTGAATACTAATGGATTTCTTCCGTAGGCTTCATATATAGAGAGAGCTCTGTCACCTTTTTCGAAATAATTTTCAGTCATATTTCTACCTTTTATTCGAGTAGAATTTAATCTAAATTTTTATATATTAAATATACGACACTTTTATAAAATATCCTTCTTTTTTATTTAGTCGTTAGTTTATAGTTATCAATTTATTATATTCTCTGTTATTATGAGCTCCGATT
>NMQN01000364.1 GCA_003575245.1 Candidatus Atribacteria bacterium 1244-E10-H5-B2
GGGAGAAAATGCCGGGGCTATTGATATTGGAGAAGGTCTGGCTATGGTGATGAAGATTGAAAGCCATAACCATCCTTCAGCAGTTGAGCCTTTTCACGGAGCTGCTACTGGTTCAGGAGGTGTGGTAAGAGATATCCTGGCAATGGGAGCCCGTCCTGTTGCCCTGTTAGGTTCTCTGCGTTTTGGTAATTTAGAAGATCCACACGTAAAATATTTAGTTGAGGAAGTAGCAGGGGGTTTAGCTTTTTATGGAAATGGCATCAAAGTTCCTACTATTGGTGGAGAAACTTACTTTTTAGATAGTTATCAGGGCAACCCCCTAGTAAACGCTATGTGTGTTGGTTTGGTGAAAAAAGAAGATATTGTAGTTGCTGTAGCTGAAGGATCAGATAGTATGGTAATTTTAGCAGGAGAGAAAACCGGTAGAGATGGAGTTGGGAGTGCAAGTTTTGCCTCACGAGAGTTAAAAGGAGAAGAAAAAGAGATTGAACATCCTTCTATCCCTCAGGGTAATCCCCTTTTAGAAAAGAAATTAATAGAGGCTTGTTTAGAAATAGTAAAAGAAGGACTTATCTTAGGGATGCAGGATTTAGGGGCAGCTGGGTTGGTAAGTTCTACCTGTGAAATGGCCAGTAAGGGAAATTGTGGAATAGAATTAGATCTCTCTTTAGTTCCTCGCAAAGAGAAAGGTATTACTCCAAAGGAGATCATGCTCTCTGAAACTCAGGAAAGGATGTTATTAATTGCTAAAAAAGATAAACAAGATAAGATAGGAAAAATATTTGATAAATGGGATATAGAATATACCGTAATAGGGAAAGTAACTCCTGATGGTATTTTACGTCTAAAAGAAGGAGAAAAAATAGTCGGGGAAGTACCAGCAAGATCCTTAGCCGAAGATGCCCCAATCCGTTATTACCAGGGCAAAATTCCTGCTAAACTCAAAGAGATACAAGAATTAAACTTAGAAGGAATTGCCCAACCAGAAGATTATAATCGGGCATTGTTAAAAATATTAGCTTCTCCTAATATTTGCAGTAAAGAATGGGTTTATAAAGATAATAAAAAGATGAGTGCTGAAGGTACTGAGGTCCTATTATTTCCCGGAGATGATGCGGGCATATTAAAAATTAAAGGAAGTAAAAGGGGAATTGCTTTTACCACTGATGGTAATGGAAGATACTGTTATCTTGATCCTTTTGTGGGAGGAGAGATTGCTGTTGCTGAAGCAGCTCGTAACCTTTCTTGTAAAGGAGTCTTACCAATGGCGGTAACCGACAATCTCAATTTTGGGAACCCAGAAAAAGAAGAGATCTTCTGGCAATTGGAAGAATCAATCAAAGGAATTAGTAAGGCTTGTCGGGTATTAGAAACCCCGGTTATCAGTGGTAATGTTAGTTTGAATAATGAGAGTAAGGGAGAAGCCATTTATCCCACCCCTATAATTGGTATGGCTGGGATAATTGAAGGTTGTGATCAGTTCTGCACTATGTCATTTAAGAATGAGGGTGACTTAATTGTTCTAATCGGAGAAAACGAAGAAGAAATAGGTGGAAGTGAGTATTTAAAGGTATTCCATAATATAGAAAAGGGGTTGCCTCCTCAAATTGATTTAACCAAAGAAAAGGGGGTGCAGCAAGTTTGTCGAAAGGCGATAAAAAAGAATTTACTTTCTTCTGCCCATGATTGTTCAGATGGTGGTTTAGCTGTAACCCTGGCGGAGTGTTGTATTACGGGTAAAAGGGGGGCTAAAGTAACCCTTAAAGAGAAGATTCGAAGCGATGCCTTGTTATTTGGGGAAACTCAATCCCGAATAATTGTTTCTATCCCTCTCGAGAATATATCTCATCTACAAAAAGTGGTCAATAAATATAAAATACCCTTTAAGGTATTAGGTAAAGTAGAAGGAGATAGACTGCGGATTGAGGATTTAATCGATTTAAAGGTTGAAGAACTAGAGAGCGCTTGGAAAGGAAAACTGGTTTGAGTACAATGCATGAGGAATGTGGAGTTTTTGGAATTTTTAATAGAGGAAATGCATCTGTAGATGTAGCTAAATTAACTTATTTTGGCCTTTATGCCCTTCAGCACCGGGGACAGGAGAGTGCAGGGATTGCAGTATCTGATGGAGAAAAACTCTTAATCTATAAAGATTTAGGGTTAGTATCTGAGGTATTTAACGAAGAAAAATTAAAGACTTTACTGGGTAATTGTGCTATTGGTCATGTAAGATATTCTACAGCAGGTGCTAATATTTGGGAAGATAGCCAACCTCTTTTAAAAAATTATGAAGGGGGCACTTTCTCTTTAGCTCATAATGGTAAT
>NMQN01000040.1 GCA_003575245.1 Candidatus Atribacteria bacterium 1244-E10-H5-B2
TTTTTCATAATAATTTTTTAATCTCCTTCCTAATCACCATATCCGCCGGATTAATTTTCTACCTATAATTTTATTCTTGACTCTCCTGGCCAGCTTTTTAGGATCTCCGCTTGTAATAACCCGGACATCATTAGCTTGCCTGGCCAGTTTATAGAGAAATGAAACGGTCTTATTTAGTTTCATTTAATTAATCACCCCCTTAAATATATCTCATCGATTAAATTTCTCTGATAACTTATCAATTTCTTTTCTTAGTTTAATTCCCCTGATAGTTTTATAAAAAAAATCTTCTATCCTTTTTTCTTCGGTGTATTTATTGTAACCGGGATCACCACTAAGATAAAACTTGCAGGCCTCTTTAGTCCACTCTTTATATTTATTAAGTTCCCTTTTTTTAATCCTACCCTCATCATCTAAATAATCATAACCGAAAAATTCATCTAAATACTCTTTAGAATATCCTTCGTTAATCAATATGTTATATATACCACTTAACATTTTAGAAGTGATATATCCTCCGCTTACATCCTGAATATCTTTTTCCCCTGTATGTTTCCAATGATCTTTTTCACTTCTAAGTTTTTCAGAGAACGCAAGAATAAAATTTATAGTCTGTCTTGTTATTTTTCTATTTTTATTCATTCCCCTAAAATACCCCTTATTTTTTCCCAATAAAATGATCAAGATTTTTAGTCGATATATAATATCTCTTTCCTACTTTTATCGCTCCCGGGATTCGGCCGGTCCTTAAATATTTTCTTACGGTAATTTTACATAGCCCTAATATTTTTACAAGATCCTCTACCTGGTAAAATTTAATATCTTTAATTTGCTTACCCGGATAGATCCTTTTAACTTTTTCCATAATATTGAATCCTCTCTAAAATTTATTTATTTGTATTTATTATATACCTATAATTTATCTTGTCAAATCAAATTTTACAATCTAATATTTCTCCAATCTATATTATCAGGAATACCCATTTCTTCAGCATATTTAGCGCTTTCACTCCGGCCAGCGGATTTATATTCAACTATAAATTCCGGCTCTCCCGGAGAAGTTACCGCGCCATAACTGGCCATAGCCAAAGCAATAGCCAGGTCAATTTTTTTAGTCCCCGATTTCTTAACAATTCTCCAACCCCTGGTAGAATAAATCACTTTGCAATTAATCAGGGATAACCTGATCTCTTCCGATTCATAAAAACTTATTCCCCGGTTTTTGAGCAGATTAAAGAGGCATTGAGAGAAAGCAACACAATTCCCCGGGGTCGGAGATATCTCCACCACGTTGATATTTTCTTTTTTAAGATCCTGGCTCAATTGAATAGACTGGTAGGGATCGAAATATAAACCCTGAATATCATAAAGTTTAGATAATTCGATCAGGTATCTTTTAACATCATCAAATTGTAATTCCTCTGTCTTTGAAGGAATATAAATTTTGTGATCCACCGAAAAAATCTTATTATCAATTTTTCCTACTCCACAAATAGCGGTATAATCATCTTTAATCCCTATATCAAGTCCTACCCATATAGGAATTTTTATCTCCGGCCTTCTCTTTAATCTATAATCGATACAAGCTCTAAAATCCTCATCACTTATAAAAGACTCTTCTCCACTTACCCATAAATTTTTATGTAACCGCTTGAATAGATTAGGCCTCATTCCCGGTTTATGCTCCTGGCTATCGAGATATTTCTTAGTTACAAAACTTGAAGGATTGGCCTCTTTTCCCTGCTTGATATAAAAATAGCTTTCCGGAGTATTGCCTTTTTTTGATTCTTTAATCAGATCCCACAAGATCCCTTCTTCACTCCGGCCAGCGGTAGAAGTTACCAAAATTAAAGGATATTTATATACCGGGGATAATTGCATTTCTTCAAAAAAGAATTTTAACGAATCCGTATTGAATGAAGATAATTCATCTATACAAATTAAGAGGCAATTAAGGCCAGCGCTTGACCGGTAACTACTACTTAGACATCTTAAAGTCGTTCCGGTTTCAATATTCTCAATATAATCGGTATAGACCCGGCATATACTATCGAGTTTAGGATTTTTTCGGATCATAGAAACAATTTTCCGGTAAGTAATAAAATTCGATTGATCTTTTGAATTACTGCAAATATAAATTTCTCCTGGCTCCTGAGTAGTCAAAAACCAGTTTAAAACCATAGCCGAAAAGGTAGATTTACCGTTTTTTTTGGCCAGGCTTACGAGGATCAATCGAGGCCTATTCTTATAAAAGCAGTCTGTAAAAACTTCTCTCTCCCATTTTTCAAGCCTGATTAATTCCTGTTTTTTCTCCGGT
>NMQN01000522.1 GCA_003575245.1 Candidatus Atribacteria bacterium 1244-E10-H5-B2
TTAAGCGATATCTATCTCGAGAGTTTAAACTCTCGCTATACAAAACCGATTGATTATACTTATTGGCGAAGTCTTGGAAGTAAAATAGCCTCCAGGCTCTATGAAATTTTAGGGGTAAAGTTTTACGGTATCCAGAATAAAAAAGGTTGTTCTATGCGTTTTAAATATGCTACCTTATGTCAACTTCTCCCAGTAACTCCCCATAGATATTTTTCAGATGCTAAATGGCAATTAAATTTTGCCCATGACGAGCTTAAAGATACTGGATTTATTTCAGAATATAGGTGGGAAAAGAATGGCAATGACAATTGGCTTATAAGCTATTGGCCGGGAGAGAGAGCCAAAGAAGAAATAAGAAGGGCAGAGACAAAGAATATTAATAACCGGATAGAGATATATCTACCAGGAGCAAAAGAAAGATTAAAACAATTTTCTAAAGAACAGAATGCTTTAATCGATAAGCTAGTAGAAATCAACATTTCCAGGATAACTGCTGAAGGCCTAATAATAAATTATGACCGACAATTAATAGAAAAATGGCTTGAGGCAATTCATTATGCTAAGGCAGAAGATAAGGCAGCCTATTTAGTTAAGGCGGTAAGAGAGAATTGGCAATTCCCAGAGGAATATTTGAAGGGGAAAAGAGAAGAACAACGGAAAGGAGAAGAGGAAAAAATAGAATATATTAAAATAAAGCGACAAGAAGAGGAAAATATAAAGAGGCGGGAAGAGATCAAAAAGATAGAACAAATTTATAATTCGCTTGATCCTCTACAGCAGGAAGAAATAAGAGTAGAAGTAGAAAACAGGCTGCCGGAGTTTTGGAAAGAAAAGTTCAATAAGGTAAAAGGCAAAGGAGAAATTTCAATGTTACTTGAGGTTGTCTTAAAAGAAAAAAGAAGAGAGATAATAAAAGAGTGGATTGATTCCGGAAGGATTGAAGGCATAAACAGCAAATAAAAAATATTTCTGAGAGTTAAAAAAACTTTATTAAAAATAAAGGGAGGTATTTAGTATGAAAAGGAAATTTTTTTTAGTGGATTTAGTTTTATTAATAACTATATTTTTAGTAGGTTGTAGCGGTAATGGGGGACCTATCCCTCCCATTAATCAGAATCAATCACCTATAGCAAGTTTTACTGCTAATCCTACCTCAGGTGTAGCACCACTGGAAGTCTCCTTTAACGGATCAAATTCATCAGATAGTGACGGAAGTATTGTAAGTTATGCATGGGATTTTAAAGATGGATATACAGGCAATGGGGTGACAGTAAATCATACTTTTAGCTCTGCGGGAAGTTATAATGTTGGACTTACTATAACAGACAATAAAGGAGCTACAGATTTAGATACAAAAACTATAATTGTAACAACTCCAGAACCAACACCAGAACCAGTACCAGAACCAATACCTGAAACAATTTTCCCATCAAGGGAAGAGGCAATGGAAATTATCAAAGCCAATGCTTACGATTACTGGGGTGATGATTATGTTATGGTTCAGTGGGAAATAGACAGACAAACAGAGGCTTATGATTGGCTTGTTAAGCAAACTGAATACCCAAATATTATGAGCAATGCTTACGATTACTGGGGTGATGATTATGTTATGGTTCAGTGGGAGTATGAAAGGCAAGTAGAAGCATACGAAGGTCTGCAATAAATTAAAAGAAAAAAAGAAAGAAGGGAGCATTAACTTGCCCCCGATATTAAAGGGGTATTTACGAAAATGAAAAAGAAATACTTTTTTGTAATTTTGTTTTTGACATTAGCCATATTTTTATCAGGCTGTTCGGGAATGGTAACTCCAGATCCTGACGGAGTAGGTGGAGACTTCTATATTTGCGAAAATCTACTTAGAGGGTATTACACTGCTCTTAGTAATCGAAATTATACTCAGGCACTTTCTTATTGTAAACCCGGTGGTGTTATGTATAAATTTGCTAATAGTATGTGGGATTTAGCATTGGACTATCCTAAGTTTTATCACACCTACCAAGTCTATAATGTTTATGATTTTTCTCATCCAACATCATATTATGTTAATGCTGAATATGATTTTTCTACTACACAGCATGATATATACGGTGGAATGTACGGTACTAAGTATTATTACGGTTTCGCAGCTCCATTTGAAAAAGTTTATGGACAATGGAAACTATCTTAAAAATAAAGGAGGATTTATTTGTGAAAAGAAAATTATTTTTGGTAGGTTTAGTTTTATTATTAGCTATGTTTTTAGTAGGATGTGCAAAAACAACTCTAAGTACAATTAGAAATCCAGAATTATTCCAAATAAAATTTGGGAAAATTCTA
>NMQN01000099.1 GCA_003575245.1 Candidatus Atribacteria bacterium 1244-E10-H5-B2
TGCCGGAATTATGGTTTTGCGTTTTGCGCTTTTCGCTCTACGCTAGTTCTCTTCACTATATACTATATACTACATACTATATACTGTTTTTGTTCCGTCTAAGTCTGCCTCTAATACAAGGGTCCGGCAAGTTATCCCTGCATTTAAAAAAGCGTCTTTCATTATCTTGCTTATTGTTTCCTCTCTACCCTTTTTGGTCAAGGAAACCACCGATGGTCCGGAGCCGCTTAGGGCAATACCCGCTAAGCCCGTTTTTTTAATTTGGGAAAACATATCTTCGATTCCCGGGATAAAGGGTGCCCTATAAGGCTGATGCAGTTTGTCTTCCATGGCCTCAGCTAACACTTCCCAATCGGAATTTTGTAAGGCGTTAACTAAAAGAGCAGACCTGCTTAAATTAAATATCGCCTCAGGTAAAGCTACTTTTTGGGGCAAAACTTTTCTCATTTCTTTTGTATTTAAAGCAAATTCCGGTATTGCCAGCACAATTCGTAAATCAAGTGGGGTTTTTATCCTGGCCCACCTTATCTCCTCTTGGCCTGTTTTATAAGCCAGGGTAAGTCCCCCGATTAGAGCAGGGACAATATTATCCATATGCCCTTCTAAGGAGAGAGCCAACTCAAGCATCTCCTGATTGGTTAAATCAATATTATAGAGTTTGGCTGCCCCCATTATCCCCCCTACTATTGCTGATGCACTACTGCCTAATCCTCTGGTAATCGGTATTTCGTTGAGTGCTTTTATCTTTAATCCTTTTTTATGTATATCTTTATGAGTTCTTTTTATAACCAGGTTTATAGATTTCCAGATTAGGGTATCATCTTTCTTTTTGGCCGAAAACTTTTCCGCTCCTTCTCCCTGGTATTCAACAACAAAACCCTTTTCTATCTCTTCTATCTCCAGATTTAAATATAAGTTTAAAGCCAGACCCAGACAATCAAAACCAGGGCCTAAATTGGCGGTAGTCGCCGGAACTCGTATTTTTATCATAGATTCTCTCCTTTATTAGTCGATAGTGAATAATACAACGCATAGTACCTTTGGGCACGATTCATCGTGCCCCTACACTGACCTGGCATTAATTCTTTGACTAGTTAACCAGGTAACTAATCCAAAAAGAGATACGATTCACGAGATACGTTCTTATTCTGACTCCTGAATTCTGGCTCCTTCTTCTTCACGCGATACAAATTTATTCTGGTTCCTGATTTCCTTCTTTTTCACGAGATACGATTCACGAGATACGAGATACGAATTTAAATTTCCACCACTCTAATGGCACTGCATATTTTTTCTACGCATTCTAAGCAGGCAACTTCCTTTAAGGCCTCCTGGACACTACCTTCTTTGGCTTGATGGGTTAAGAAAACAATATCTGCTACTTCTCCGGCCTCCCCCTTTTGTATGACCGAAAGAAAGCTGACTTTTTTCCGAGCGAAAACACCAGCAATCTCTGCTAAGACCCCGGGCCTATCTTTTACCCTGATCCTTAAATAATAAGGAGAATAAGTTTGGCTGAAATCCCTGATATCCTTCTTTTCAAAATAATTATACTGGTTATGATAATTATCATAATTTTTAATTATTTCTACTATATCACTGACAATCATGCTTCCCGCAGGTAAAGCCCCGGCTCCCAGACCAGAAAAAGTTAAGTCCCCAAAATCTCCTCCCCGAACCAGAATTCCATTGTAAGCGCCACCGATATTAGCCAAAGTATGCCTTTTGGGTATTAGTGCCGGATGAACCCTTATGTCTAAATCCGTACCTGTGTTCCGGGCTAAAGCCAGGAGTTTAACTGTATAGCCCAGCTCTCGGGCATATTCAATATCCAACTTTGAAATATTTTTTATCCCTTCATAATAGATATTTTCCGGATTAATCTTTGCCCTGAAGGCAATGGCGGAAAGAATAAATATCTTGTTAAAGGCGTCAAACCCATCAATATCTTTACCGGGATCGGCCTCGGCATATCCTTTCTCTTGAGCTTCTTTTAAGGCTTCTTTATATTCTTTACCTTCTTCACTCATTTTGGTGAGAATATAATTGGTAGTACCATTTAAAATCCCTATTATTTCTTTTAATTTATAGGAAGTGAGAGAATGAGAAAGCGCTCCGATGATAGGAATGGCACTGGCGACACTTGCTTCAAAAAGAAAATGCATCTTATTTTCCCTGGCCAGGTTCAGAATTTCGTATCCTGCTTTGGCTATCACTTCTTTATTGGCAGTAACTACGTGTTTCCCTGCCTTCAAGGCTTGCATAATCAAACTTTTTGCCGGCTCAAAACCGCCTATGGTTTCTACTACAATATCT
>NMQN01000197.1 GCA_003575245.1 Candidatus Atribacteria bacterium 1244-E10-H5-B2
CGTGGGTGGGAAAAGTCAAGAGGGGGGAACGGTTTTTGGTTGAGATCGCCACGCATTGATAAATAAGAGAAATGACGGAAGTGGGTGCAGAAAACATCTTTCATATTGCAACATCCATAATTTTATCAGAAGGTTTGATCTTAATTTTTTCTACATCAACACTTAAGTGTGCTTCAACTGCTTCATATATATTTTTAATAAGTTCTCCCGGCTATCCCCTTGGGCTAAACAACCTGGAATTGCTGGAACTTCTACCCAATACCCCCCCCTCTTCGGCTTGGTGAATTATCATTGTAATTTTCATAACTTAAATATCCTCTTTAGCTAAATTAACTATCTTGTATAAGAGAATCTCATACTCTGCAGCTTATCCGCCACGATTATAATTAAATTTCGGACGATTGTCAAAATAAGCAGAGTGAAAAATTGTATAATATATTGTTGAAATCAGACAAAGTATATTGTAATATATTTTAGGGTGTTTACTTTAGGAGACAAATTTGTCCATAAATTATAATTATAGAAAGGAAAAAAGATGGAAGAAGAAATTGAATATGGTGAGGGAGAGGGTTCAAAAAACGGTTTTGTAATGATTAATAATAATTTTTTAGATTATTGGTCGGGTATTATAGGTGCTGGGCCATCTGTCCTCTATATGGATTTATTAAGTTATCGTTATGGCAAAAAACACATACTTGGCCATCTGTGAGAACATTAGCCGAAGATCTCGGAATTACTAAAAATAGTGTTAGAAAATACCGTGAAGTGTTAATTAAATTTGGATTGATTAAGAATATGCATAAAAGAAGATTGCCAGATGGAAATTATCAAACCAACATTTATGAGATAGTTAGATCTGAAGATTTAGCATATCCGGAGCAAAATTGTGAGAAAGAAGCATAATTCAAAACGAGATTGCTTCAGTCGCTTCGCAATGACAAATTTGCACCAGGGGTGGTGTAAATTTGGAATGATTTTAATGATTCTGTGGTCATTTTTGCACTAGGGGTAGTGCAATATTTTAGCAAAGGTGGTTCAAATCTTGACCCCTAATAATAACAATCTAATAAAAATAACAACAACAATGTTAGGGTATCAAAATAGGACTTGGGTAAGTCCAATTTTGACACCCCAATAATAACAATGTTGTTGTTTTTTTTTAAATTTATGAGAAGAAGGAAAGAATTTGTAAGATGAATGTTAGCGTAGAGCGTGGAGCGTTTAGCGTATAGGTTTGAAGGGAAAAAATTGCAGGCGAAATACAAGGTGCAAGGTGCAAGTTACAAATACAGTGATGAGTGATATGTGATAAAGAAAAAGATGTGAGATGAATCAGGGTTCGAATAACATTTAAAGACAGGCTGGGCAAGTATGAGATTGCCGCGTCGCTTTGCTCTTTGCAATGACAGAAAAAGTCTCACCCCCACCTTAATCCTCCCCCCTCGAAGGGGGAGGAGATATATAAGTTTAATCCTTCGCTGTCGAAAGGGGAATAGGTGTATCTTCTAATCAGGTTTGATGATGGAGTTTATTTTTTGTAAGATGGTGGATTTTGCGAGATGGACTTTTTGCTGGACTTCTTTTCTGGTAGGGGCGTGAAAAGATAGATATAGCTTGATTTTGGGCTCGGTCCCGGAGGGGCGCAGGATATACCAGGAGCCATCGGAAAATATAATCTTTAAGACATTAGAACGAGCCAGGGTAAGCGAGCTGGTTTTTTTTAATTTTAAATCATAACTTTTACCAATCTCGTAATCCTCGATTTGGGTCATCTTTATATCTTCCACTTCGGGGAGCTTTTTTCGGAAGGCTTTCATAATCTCAGTAATCTTCTTCTCCCCTTCTGCACCTTCCAGATAGATAGAGTGTTGATATTCTTCATAGTAACCGTATTTCTTGTAAAGGTCTTCTAAGACCTGGAGCAGGTTAAGCCCATTTTTAAGATAATAGGCGGCCATCTCGGCAATCAACATGGCGGAAATAACGGCATCTTTGTCACGCACAAAATCTCCGACCAAGTAGCCGATACTTTCTTCATAGCCGAAGAGAAATTCTTTACCTTCTTTTTCCTGTACATTTTTTTCCATATTACAGATAAATTTAAAACCGGTCAGGGTTTCATAAGTTTCTACATTAAAGCTATCGGCAATTACTCGGGACATATCGCTGGTTACTACTGTCTTTATGATAAAGCCGTTGGGAGGGAGCTGATTCAGCTCTTTTTTACTACTTAGGATGTAGTGAAGGAGTAAGATGCCGACCTGGTTGCCGTTTAGGACGGTGTATGAGATTGCTTCGCTCCCTGCAGGGGT
>NMQN01000192.1 GCA_003575245.1 Candidatus Atribacteria bacterium 1244-E10-H5-B2
AGACAAAGGAGTAACTAAATGGGAGATTATCAAAGCATAAAAGTAATCAACGAATTCTTTAGAAAAGCAAAAAAAGCAGAAAAGCAAAAAAAGCAAAAGTCTGAATATGACAATAGATCAAATAGAAGGAATCAGAAGAAACAAAAAAAGCGAAAAAAAAAGAATAAAGACTCAAAGTGAGGTAATAAAATTTACCCCAAAAAACACCGTAAAAAACTAGGTAAATTTTAATAATTGGAATGTCCAATTTTTAAAATTTGATACCAAAAAAACACTATTTTTCTAATGAAATTTTAAATTGATATCAAAGTAGGTGATTAAGATAGCGAAAAACAAAAATTTTAGGCGTAAAGATTCTTACTGGGCGAATACCCCGGAGGCTAAAGGACGGCAATTGGCAGGACGGAAAAGGTATTACGAAGACCTTAGGACTGAAAAAAAGGCAATTGAGGTAAAGAAAGAACCCCCTAAAAGCCCCTTTGACCCTACTTATGAAAACGATATCATTCGGTATCTCGAAGATCACTATTATATTATCGAAACAAAGGCCCCGGTGGTACTCGAGGACTGGCAGAAAAAGAGGATATTCATGCCCTTATTCAGTCTTAATGAGGATGCTATCTTGTAGCTCCTATTTATTCAATTTTTAGATAAAATTATGATTGCAGGCAGAGGGTAATGAAGAAATTTTTGAAGAAGAAACCCCCCCCTGCCCTCGCGAAATTAAATGGTTAACGAGGAAAGGAGAAAAACACCTCAGGCCTCCCCATTAACCCTCTTCTTTTAAATTAAAATTTGCCTGAGGTTGACTTATTATTTGCTTACTATTATCATTCTGGTGATAACCCTACAAATGTTAGTGTAAAGTCTCCATCAACTCCCTCAACATTTCCGTTACCTGCTGCATCCTTTACCAGATCAGCATCGTATTCATAACCGAATTTGCCTTCTCTATATACGTAAAAATTCGGCACAGTGTGGAAAGGATCACTATCAATAGCAAGCCAAGCAGTTGCGGGGGTGAGGGTTAGCGTTAATCCATCCTCACTTATTTCAAATGTTGCCCAGGGGCCAGTCTCCCAAGCTATATTACTAAGTTCTATTACAGGTTCATAATTAGGATCAACAGAGGGCACTAAAGATACCGGTTCGCTCATTTCTGCTGTTATTTCCTTAAATGAGGTACCATCTAGAAATAATATAAGGTCTCCGTCTTTAAACACACTGCCATCGATGCTGACTGTTTCAAGTTCAGGTCGGACTGTATCTAGAGTGAACACACTGGTATCAGAGGCGTCACTTACATCAAGCCCATATTCTTTAGCAGTAGCATATAGAGTTTTTACTTCGTCATCACCTAATTCCGCTATTCCGAAAACAAATTCTCCATAACCTGATCTCACTTTAGGATCACTCCTAGCAATGGTAGTAGCTACCAGCTTACCATTAATATATAACTTCACTGTAGACTTGTATATGCCAATTCCTCTGACACATATGCCACCAGTAGCCTCTTCTATGTTAACATAACTACCAACATCAACAAAAGTAGTATCATTCGCGAATACGCCAGTGATGATAGGAGCCTCTGATTTTTCTGGTGGTTCTCCTGCTGCTGTTACCGTCACTACACATGTTGCGACGAAACCTCCGTCTACTGTTGTTGCCGTAATAGCACTTATACCTGCGTTTAGCGGGGTTACTACTCCGGCTGCTACGATTGCAACTGTCCTGTCAATTGAAGCCCAAATTACGCTGGTATCGGTAGCATCTTCGGGTGTTACGATCGCTACTAACGTCACTGGTGCGTCTCCTACAGTAAAAGCCAAAGTTGCCTTCAGAGTTACGCCAGTTACTGCTACATCTTCATCTGGATCTGGATCTGGGGCTACGCCAGGGAGGCAGCCGACCATTAAGAAAGATGCCATGGCGACTACCATTAGAATAACTAAAAATCTTTTCATTATATTTTCTCCTTTTTATTTTTTTTTGAATAGCTCTTAATCTTCTTGCTTATGATAACTAAAGATTTCATAAACACTTTTCCACATTTCGACTGGTGCAGGTTAAGAGACTATATCTAATAATACGCCATAAGTAAGAAAAAGTTTCGTTTATCCGCCTTTATATCCTATTATTAATTTATCTTCTTCTTGCCCGCTTCATTATAAAAATTGCAGTCCCAATAACGATAATTATTACTGATGCTATTTTTATGAGACAATGTATATTTTTAATAAGCACCGTTATTCACTCCACTTGACTTTACAACCTCTAAGCAAGTTTAGAATAAAGTCAGCAATAGCCTGGTA
>NMQN01000527.1 GCA_003575245.1 Candidatus Atribacteria bacterium 1244-E10-H5-B2
TTAATATTGGGAAAACCATCTTCACCATTAGTACCCAACATGGCAATTGTTGACCTATTCACCAGTTCCAATCCTTGATTAATGGCATCTTGCTTTTCCATGTATAAATCCTCCTTAAAATAGAAAAATTATTAAAATACTGGACTTCTCCAACTGCCCCAATTCTTCTTATTTCAAATTACAAAATCTACTGGCAGAGGTTATAAAAATTTAAAAAAGTTAGCGAATTATTGAGCAGGTACATCGGTAAATATCCACAACAAGTCCTTTTTTTTCCTCCTCTTTCATTAGGGAAACCATCTTCCCTATACTTGATTCTATTAATCCAACCAGTTCATCGAAAGGATATTCCTGGGGAAGATGACTTTTTAATTCTTTTCTTAAATAGTCTGCTGCATTCCTGAAATTCTCAGCAATGATAATATCTAAAGGATTTTTTCCTCTTTTTTTATATCTTAATTGAATCCCCTGAGCGATTACCGGAATAATCTGAGGTAAGGCATATTTTCCTACTGCCGTGGCTATGATATCTGTATCTACTATCTCCCGAACAACTGCCTCTTTATCATAACCATCTATAGCTCGAATATTTTCTATTAAAATAATTTCATCGGGAAGTTCATTCCTCTTTATTACTAATTTATATACTCTTTTTTTATTGAGTTCCTTTACTAATTCTTTATTGATATCAACAAAAACAACTTCATGTCCCGAACGGGAAAATAACTGACCGATAAATGATCTCCCAATATTCCCTGCCCCAAATTGAAGCATCTTTTTTTTTACCTCATTCTCTTCCACAGCTTTATATAAATTAATTGTTTACCTTATTATATGAAAAATTGAGATCCCAACTAAAAATTATTTTTTAGATGCATTTCTTCTTACATTATTTTATTATTCGACAATATATCTAAAAATCCTTCTTTTTCAAACAAAATAAAAAAGCCCTTCAGTATTTAAACTAAAGGGCTGGTTATTGTCAGGCTCCCCCTATTGGAAACGTTTGGAACTTTTTGTTGGGGTGAGATTATAGAAGAATTACGAAACGCCTATAACTAAAGGAGTTAATTAATGTTTCAAGTTACTCTATATAAAGTACTTTATTGTTTCTTTCCTTTATCTAATTTAAAAGTAAAACATTAATTATCTAAAAATGGGATGTGTCCCCATTTAAATTCAGCACCACAAAAAATTACAGCAAAGACATTAAGCGTAGGGCTTTTTTGTGGTGCTGGCTTCTGCAAACGCCGGGAAAAGAAAATTCAAAGAGAAGAAAAAGAAGAGGAGAAGTAGTCGTCATCTGGGGGATTTGTGCAAATCTTTGGTAAGTTCCTGAGCCTTTTTAAGAAAGTCTTCAGCCGCTTTTAAAGCGAAGCTAGCCCCTTCTTCCGACCATCTGTCGTAATAATCGGCGTCCTCTCTTAGTCTTTTACCTTTTCCGAGGGCTTCTATTAAACTGCCTGGGAGCAGTCTTGTCTCTACATAAAGAGCCCGCATAGCAACAATAAGACAATAGTGGCTGTGCTCTCGGTAGTTCTTGGCAAACAAAAGGGCTCTGGCGGAATGGAACATAGAGTAATAGGATTGGATAGTGGCCCATTTGTAATCTTTATCATTAAAAGTCTTCTCGGCCCTTTCCAGGTCACGTTGAGCTATCCCAAGGGTTTTTATCAGGAGAGCTTTCCCACGCGGAAATTCCCGTATTTTATTTCTCTCTAAACATTGCTCAAATTCTCAAATTCATCTTTAGACTCCCACAGGGTTATGCCATGTTCTATCTCTTCATAAAATACTGATTCTTCTTTTTCCATTTTAACAAGCTGGGTCGAGTTGCGAATAATAGGTTGAAGTTTTTCTCTGAGGTTGCTTTTCTTTATCTTCTCTTTAATGGCCTTTGAGCTATCGGCTAATATAAAAATGTCTATATCACTACTGGCTATATTTTCTCCCCGGGCACAACTACCAAACAGGACTATTTTTTTAGAGAGCGCTTTTAATTTATTCACCAGAGGCTGTAAGAGCATGGTAGTCTTGAGAACTTTCAATTGCTTAATAACGGGGTTGTTATAATCAACCGAATAAAGATAGATATTTGCCTTCTTTTCCCGCAGGACGAGCTTTTCTTTAGCGAGTTTACGAAGAGAGAAATTAACCCCTGCCCTGCTAATTCTGGTGGTCTTTTCGATTTCATTAGCCAGAAATTGCTTGCCCGGACTTTGGATAAGAAAGTTTAAAACTTTCTGGGCATTAGTTGATATAAGACTATTATTCATATAAAGCTCCAATGTGTTATCTAAAATATTAGATG
>NMQN01000038.1 GCA_003575245.1 Candidatus Atribacteria bacterium 1244-E10-H5-B2
GCTCTCCGACCTAAAATTGAATAAATAAGAGCTACAAGATAGCCGGATGTTTTGAAGGTCAAAACCCTTCAGCTCCGGCTATTTTTTTTTAATAGGGTAAAGCAGTGTCCCCCACCTCTTGGGGGGTAGGGGACAACAGTTATAGACAAAGGAGTAACTAAATGGGCGATTATCAAAGCATAAAAGTAATCAACGAATTCTTTAGAAAAGCTAAAAAAGCAGAAAAGCAAAAGAAGCAGAAAGCCGATTTTGACAATCGCAGTAATAGGAGGAATGGCAAGAAGTTAAAAAAGCGAAAGCGAAAAAATAAAGATTCAAAGTGAGGTAAACAATATATGGCTAAAAACACCAAATTTAGGAAGAAAAGCAGTTATGAGGCTAATTCTCCGGAGGCCAAAGAACGGCAAGTAGCAGGGCGAAAAAGGTATTACGAAGAGATGAGGACTGAAAAAAAAGCGATTGAGGTAAAGAAAGAACCTCCTAAAAGCCCCTTTGACCCTATCTACCATGGTAATATTATCAAATATTTGCAGGACCACTATTATATTATCGAAACAAAGGCCCCGGTGGTACTCGAGGACTGGCAGAAAAAGCGGATATTCGAGCCATTATTCAGTCTTGATGATGAGGGATTACGCAAATATTCCCTGGCAATAATCGGACTCCCCAAGAAAAATTCTAAAAGTACAATGGCCAGCATGATAGCAAGTTATTTTTTGTTCCTGGACGAAGATTTTGGCGAAATAATTTGTACCGCAAATTCAAAAGAACAATCCTCTTGGATTATTTTTTCTAAGTTAAAAAAGTCTATCCAAATGAACCCCAAACAGCTAAAAGAGGTTAGATTGTATGAAGACGTTATCGAAGTTAAAAAGACCGGGACTATAGCCCGGGTCATTGCTCCGAACTATAAAACAGGCTCCGGAACTAACCCAAACCTGGTAATTTGGGACGAGCTGTGGGCTTATGAACTTTCAAGCGATAGAAAATTTTGGGATGAATTAACTACTGTACCGACTCGTAAAAATCCCCTTTCTCTCGTTGTCTCTTACGCAGGTTTTGACGAGGAAAGTCTGTTATTTGAATTATATAAAAAAGGACTGGCAAAGTCAGATAAAGCGATGTTTTTTCTTTGGTCCCACAAAAATCTTGCCTCTTGGATAACAGAAAAATACTTGGATACCCAAAGGGAGAGGTTAAGACCAAATACATTTCTAAGGATCCATTGCAATAGGTGGACTAGTAGCGAAAGTGCCTTTGTAAGTCCGGAGATGTGGGACGCTTGTATTGACCCCAATATACGACCGATATTACCAGGCTTCACAGGTCGACTTTCTGTCGGGATCGATATTGGCTACTCCCATGACAGTTCAAGCATTGTCGGGGTATACCGGGAAGGCGATCGGGTTGTTTTAGCCCTGCATAAGTGTTGGGTACCGACACCAAAACACAAGATAGACATTGAAGAAATAGTCGAAAAATACCTAATAGAACTACATAAAAATTTTAATGTAGATAGTTTTAATTACGATCCGTTTCAGTTTCACCGGTCGGGGATAAGTTTGGCAAAATTGGGGCTAAAAATGGTCGAATTTCCGCAGACGCAAGATAGGTTAATAGAAGCAGGGGAGAACCTTTATTCCCTCGTTAAAGGGCGTAATTTAATAGTTTACAGGGATAGAGAACTTAGGGACCACGTTTTAAAAAGTATTGCCAAAGAGACACCGAGGGGTTTCCGGCTGATAAAGAGTAAGCAGTCTGAACGGATAGATTTAGCTATTGCCTTAGCGATGGCTTCGGTTAAAGCGGTTGACTTAGACACCGGAAGACCCCGTATTAGATGGCTTGACAACGGGCTCGAAGATGATGACGAAGAAGATTCTCGAGATTGGCAGGCTGTCGAGGGCTTCGGTAGCAATGAGAGTAATTTATTACCGGAACGCTACAATCAAATTTAAAGTTTATTTGACTTTCTCCTCTGTCTATTATATGCTAAACACAAGGTAAAAAAATCTATGAGGAGTGAGATTATGAATAAGGTTAAAGTGGGAGTAAAACCTAAAAGAAACGTGAGGGGGATTAAATTTTTTACTGTAAAAGATCTTGCTGAAATTTTAGATCTGAGTATTACTTCTGCAAGATTATACTTGAAAGAAGGAAAGATTAAAGGAGCAATAAAAATCGGTGGAAGTTGGTATATTTCAAATAAAAATTTAGACCGGTGGCTATCTCAGAGTTATTTATTTAACAAATCAGAGGCTGAGATAATTGAGGATAAAGTGATCGGAAATATTGAGATTAGTCTGGAGA
>NMQN01000402.1 GCA_003575245.1 Candidatus Atribacteria bacterium 1244-E10-H5-B2
GTGGCTATATCATAGCAAATGCTTGGTTTTCTTTAACTGCAATGCCTAAAGACCTTTTTAATCTGATCTCTAAAGATGTGGTTGAATGGGAAAAGGTAGAAGAAATAATTGAAGAATATTACTCGTATAATCTCGACTAGTTCAAAAGAAGAAAAAATATATACAGAATCAGGAGAGAAAAGAGAATATACTTTTGTTAAATAAAAAGGCCGGTTGAGGCCTAAGTGCCGGTGTAGGTCTTTTTCGATTTGAGCCTGTGGTTACCTGTGGCTACCTGTGGCTGTTTAACCGGGTAATTAAACTCATTTAACAAAAGGGGTCTTGTGTTATATTATTTGATAGGTGTTTAAAATTCAAAGAATAGCTTATTATATAAAGGGTTTAATATATTATTAAAAAATATTTTATTGAAGAGGCTTGACTTCGTATAACATAAGTTATAGAATAAAGAAAAATGTTATATAAGGTGGTGTAAAGATATGAACGTAGTTGAGCCGATTCGAGATCCTAAAAAAATCTTAGCGATTAAAAGGAATCTGAAGGAAGAGGGGAATGCCCGGAATTATCTCTTATTTGTGGCTGGGGTAAACCTGGCCTTACGGATATCCGATTTATTATCTTTAAGGGTAAAGGATATTATCGATAAGCAGGGGAATATAAAAGAGTTTATTCACTTGAAGGAACGGAAAACTAAGAGGCAAGTCAAGATCAAGTTAAATGATACAGTCAAAGAGGCTCTAAATTATTTTCTCGATAAGGCCAGGATAACCGACCCGGAGCAATATCTTTTTAAATCAGAGAGAGGGAATCGAGCCTTAGATCGGGTTAGATCCTGGGGATTGATTCAGAAATGGATCAAAGAGGTTGGTCTGGAAGGTGAACGATACGGAACTCATACCCTCAGAAAGACCTGGGGATATCAGGCTCGAATGCAGGGAGTCAGCATAGAAAAGATAAACGAGAAGTTAGGCCATAAATCCGTAATCGTAACTAAGAGATATATCGGAATCAATCAGGAGGAAATAAATCTCTTAGAAGAGGAGATCTGTATTTAAGGGTAAGTTTTTAACGAAAAAGGCCAATATACGCTTACGATTGTATGTTAAATTTATTTGACCCCTCTTAAAAGGCAAAATTGAAGGCCTTATTTTTAGCTTAATCAATGAAAAGGCCTTATTTCTTATATCTTTTAGCTATTTTTAGTCTTAATCGCTTTACCGTGGTGCAATAAATCATACGTGGAGATATAAGATTGACGCTTAGAAGGTGCTTAGAATCGTTTTTAAGGGTATTTTAGAGAGGTGAATTAGTTAATATTCACTATTCACTATTAACTAACGACTAACTAAATTATTGGTACCAATAATTTTCCATTTAGAAGTGGTATGAGACCGGGGCGGATTTATCCGCTCCCCACTATATAATATCTCGTATATAGTGAATCGTATCGAATATTGAGTATCGAGTATAGCAGCTGTAGCAGCTGCAGTCTCGACACGTTAGGACTATCTAAAGAGGTGAATTAGTATTATGGCTACTATCAAGAAATTTATAATTAAACTATACCAGGTTATTGCTGATTTTATCTTATATCGTTCATATACTAAATTTAGGTGGTGAATTATGGCCAGGGCAAACTTAATAAAGTTAAAGACCCTAAAACAGACTAAAAACTTTTATATATGGGAATTAAAAAGAAAGGAAAGTTTAACCGAAAGCGAAAAATCTAAATATTTGGTGGCCTTAAAATCAATTAATAAAATCATTCAGGAAAAAGAGAACTCCGGAGAAAAAGAAAAGCATAGGGTTACATTTTAAAAATTAGAGGTGATTAATCATTATGGCTAAGAATAAAAAAAAGAGATCAAAGAAAAGTTTTTTAGTCAAGACTCCTGAGGCGAAAGCCCGGCAAGTGGAAGGAGCAAGAAAAGGGGGCGAACAGAGCGCTAAGAAACGAAGTATCGAAACAGAAAAAGAGGCCGAATATGATCCTTTTGGCAGGGATTATAAAAATGATATTATCAAATATCTTGAAGATCATTATTATATTATCGAAACAAAAAGTCCGGTAGTATTGGAGAACTGGCAAAAGACAAGGATATTTGAGCCTCTATTCAGATTAAATGATGAGGGCTTGCGTAGATATAGTTTAGCGGTTATCGGATTGCCTAAGAAAAATTCTAAATCTACAATGGCCAGTATGGTAGCTAACTATTTTCTTTTTCAAGATGAGACTTACGGTGAGATAATCCTTACCGCTAACAGTAAAGAGCAATCTTCCTGGATCATATTCGATAAGCTGAGAAAGAGTTTACAGATGAATCAGAAACAATTAGAAGAAGTCAATATTTATGAAGATGTTATCGAAGTTAAAAAGACCGGAACTATTGCCAGGGTAATCGCTCCGAATTACAAGACCGGCTCCGGGACTAACCCTAACCTGGTAATTTGGGACGAATTATGGGCTATGGAATTAGACCGCGATAGAAAATTTTGGGACGAATTAACTACCGTGCCAACGAGAAAAAATCCCCTGAGCCTGGTAGTTTCCTATGCCGGATTTGATGAGGATTCCCTGTTATACGAACTCTATAAGAGAGGACTTGCTAAAATAGATGAGGAAATGTTTTTTATTTGGAGCCATAGGAATTTGGCCTCCTGGGTAACAAAGAAATATTTAAGCGGTCAAAGAGAAAGACTCAGACCGAATGCCTATTTAAGACTTCATGAAAACCGCTGGACTTCAAGTGAATCTGCTTTTGTATCTCCGGAGATGTGGGACGCTTGCGTTGATAATAACCTGAGGCCTATCCTGCCGGGCTTTAAGGGAATACTGAGCGTGGGAATTGATATAGGCGTTTCACACGATAGTAGCTCGGTGGTAGGGGTATATAGAAAAGGTGATCAGGTTATTTTAGCGTGTCATAAATGTTGGATTCCCTCTAAGGATAATCCCATCGATATTGAGGAAACCGTTGAAGTCTATTTAAGGGAATTACATAAAAATTATAATGTAGATTCTTTTACTTATGATCCTTACCAGTTTCACCGGAGCGGTATAAGTTTAGCAAGAGAGGGCTTGCCTATGGTGGAATTCCCTCAGACGACTGATAGGTTAGTTTTGGCCGGTGAGAATCTTTACAGTCTGATAAAGGGAAGAAATTTATCAGTTTATAAAGATCAGGAAGTCAGGAATCATATTTTAAAGGCTATCGCAAAGGAAACACCGAGAGGGTTTAGATTGGTTAAGTCAAAGCAAAGCGATAGGATAGACTTAGCGATTGCTTTGGCTATGAGTGCAGTTAAGGCGGTTGGTATAGAAGAAGAGCCGGAGCAAATAATCGAATGGAAATCCGCAAGGGTAATCCCTCCTGATTGGGAAGATATGGAAGATCCTGGGAATCCCTGGTAGAGATTGCTTTGACAATAATTTATCAATCTGTTATATATGTTAAAATATGTGTGTTTTTAAAGAAGGTGAAATCTATGAGGATAAAAAAGGAAAGTCCGGTTTGCCCTAAATGTAATGGTAGGTATGTCTATGCCCGTATAAAGACCAATGATTTTTGGTGCAGGTATTGTAATTTTAAAGGATCCCGGAGACTTTTTTTTAGGAAAAAAAAGAAACGAAAAGTTCAGAAGGTAAAAGCCTAAAATCGATATTTAGGAGGTATTTAATGAATAAAAATAAAAAAATAACAAGACGAACTATCGATCTTATTCTTGCGGTTTCTGATAAGCTTAGAAGAGAAATGGAACATTGGGAAATAACCGGGGAAAAAGATATACAGGACATTGGTGGTGGATATATATATTCAGTAATGTTAAATTTTGCCTATAACATATTAGTCAAGGAAGGCTACTCTGAAAAATACCTGGACGAGTTTTTTTTTAATGAGGGTGAGCTTGATAAACATAAGGAATGGACTGAGAAAGCACGAAAGTTTTATCATATTGGCCGAAAAGATCCCTCAAGGGCTATTAAAGAATTTTTTAATGAGAACCCTGCAGGGGTAAAATTAAGAATGGAAATTAATAAGTTATCGGAGAAATTTAATCAATAAATTTGGTGGTCCGGTAAAGACTAAAAGAACAGGACCGGATTGCCGGACCCTGCTCTCCTTCTTTTTAATAACCTTATTTCTGAGGGGAGCAGGGATATTAAAAAAATTTGGTAGATCCGGAGAGGAAAAAATAAACTTGAATTATATAAAATATTGTTTTATAATAAGAATTGATAAAAAATCGAATATCGTTAGAGCGACCAGATCGCCATTAGAAGGTTCGGGAATGGACCTATTTAATGGCGTTTTTTTGTTATAAGAGCCTAAAAAGAAAGAGGAAAAAATAAACTTGAATTATATAATAACTTGTTTTATAATAATAAAAAGTAAAAAATTAAATATTGTTGCAGAGGGCCATTATCCACTTGAAAGCATTAAAGAACAACGTTACGGAGAGCTCCATTTCTGAGGGATTTATATTCCTTTTAAGTGGAGCTCTTTTGCTTAAATAAAGAAAAAAGGATTTAAACCTCGACGGAGCAAATCCCTTTTTCAAAAAAAATAATATTAACCGGTTTTCTATACTTACCGATTTTTTATATATTAGCATAAATTTTAAAAGAAATAAAGATAGGTGGTTAAATTGGAAAGAATATCTCAATTAAATGTTTCGAAGTTAATGAAAATAAAATTAATTCATAAAGAGATATACGGATATCAAAAAAAATGTTTGCAGGAATTAAAGATCGATGATCCTGAGGCCTACGAAAAAATAAGAAAAAAAAGGCTCAGATCTTATAGAAATTGGAAAAAAAATAATCCTGGTTATCTCCGGAAATGGTTTAAGAATGATTATAAAAAGAATCCGGAAAAGTATAAAAAATATAACGAAAAAGCCTATCTTAAAAAGGCTCAATCCGGGGAAAAATAAATTGAATTTAATCTAACCTGGCCGGTTAGAATCGAAACGAGAAACGGTAGGTTTACCGGTCAGGTCTGAGCAATGGCCTGCCGTTTCATTATTTCGGCTTCCAGGGTAGAGGGGTTTTCTACTGCTTCCCTTCTACCCTGGCAATTATTATTTTTATTTATAGGGAAGGAGCGATCAATTATGCCTGAAAAGATTGAAAAGATAGAGATAATTTACAATTTTAATGGTTGGAAAGACCCGAAAATTAAAGATGTAGAATTAACCCGGGTCAATGGATATAAAACGGTAATTACAAAGGGAGGAAAAGAGAGAATGACAGAAGAACATAAACTAAAATATTTAGGTGGATCAGACGCTAAAAAAATACTCGAGTTAGCAGATCAAGAAGGTGTTAATGTAGAAGATTTATTATCTTCTATAAAAAATTCTATTAAAAAAGGGAAAGGAGAAAGTAAAATGACTTATCAAGAAGATGACGAAAGATTTAATAAAGAGGTTAAAATTGTAGAAAAATATCAAGAGGATCACCCTGGTATAAGCTATCGCGATGCTGTCCTGGCATCCCTGGACAGAACAGAACCAAAACCTAAAAAAGAGTTTACTGCAGAAGAGATAAAAAGTCGAGAAAATTTAAAAGCTGTTGAAAATTACATTTTATCTAAACCTGGAACAAGTTATAGAGAAGCTGTCCGGGTTGTCCTGCGGGGCGAAGAATTAACATTACAAGAGAAACTCATCGATGAATATATGGAAAAAAATCCCGGAAGTTCTTATAGAGAGGCAGTTATAGAGTCTTTAAGTTTACTTAAAAAAGAAGAAAAAGAAGAATAAAATCTTTAAAATGTTGGTTCAAGACTTGATTAGTAGAACGAAAACAGGGGAGTGATTAAACTCCCCTGTAATCGAAAATAACTGAAATCGAAAGCAAAAAATTTGTAGTAGTGGAAGATTACGAAAACACTACTCCAAACCTAACTTATTATAACACATAAAAATAAATTTGCAATATCCCGGCAATAATATGCCGGTTTACCCTGGAGAGCAATTAGGAGTTTTTTTATGACTTCTCTTGATTAGCTCTCCGGGGATTTTAAAAAATACAAAATGAAAGGGGGTTTATCCTATGGCAATTACACTCGCCAAATTTGAAGCATATAATTCAATCAAAAATCATAGTTCTTTATATTTAAATAAGGATAAGAAATTAACGGACGATACAATAATTAGGGTTGCTTTGACTGAGTTTGATTGTAATTTAACAAATAAAGATATTGAAGAAATGAGAAAAAATTGGGAAGGATATTGGCAGAAATATAGAATGTCGATTTAAAGGAAAGGAGAAAAAATATTATGTCGTTAGATCCTTTTTATTTAAAATCCGAATCTGAAAGTAAAAAGATGATTAGCGATTTTTGGAATGATGATATTGAGTATTTGGTTAAAGTTAGAATTTTATTAAAGGCCTTCCCGGGTTATTCGATAACTAAATTGGAGAGCCGGGGAATCGCTAAAATGTGGAAAGCCCTATCCCTGGAACGACAAAAAGATATTTACCAGGATCAATATAAATATCAAATATAGCAATATTGAAGGTAAAGACACCAGAGAGATCAAAGAAACGCTACCAGGAGCAAAATTAGGGGGTATTTAGGGGTATTTAGATAAATTAAGGTAGAAAGATACCAACGAGATCAAAGAAAAGCTAATTAGAGGGTAGAATCAGCATTAGGGGTTATATTTGAATGATTTTTAATACCCGGCAGGTTGGTAATCGATCCTTCCTGCTTTATGCCTGGCCGGCGGTTGGGGAGTTTGTAAAGTCCTTTCGCTCTTATCGTTGGCCAGGTAAGAAAGGACGTGATTATATGAACAAAAAAAAATATCAGGACCAAGAGCATTTTTTAGACAAAAAATCAAGATTGGATTCTATGGAATATCCGGAATTAGATGAGTCAAATACAGTATGGGAACAGCATAAACGAATTAAATTTGGGTTTTTTCACACAAATATAATATCTCAATTAAGGCCTGGTGCGGTGAAGTTATACGATATAATTTTATATTGCACTAATAGAAAACAAAGCACTTATGCCGGGAATCCGAAATTAAGCAGACTATCGCAATTATCAGAATGGAGTATTGGAAAGACAAAATACTCATATTTAAATGAACTGGAATACTGGCACTTAATTAGAAGAGATTTGAAACCTAACCGGTGGGATAGAAAAAAGAAAGATAGAACTATTGTATGTTTGAAGTGGGATACAGCAAGAGAAAAATTATTAGAAGAAGGAAAAATTACCAAAGAAGGTATTGCCGGACCTAATCCTTTTTTAGATGCTCCAAAAAGATGAAGTAATAAGGTTGGAATATGCAACCTTATTATTACCTAATATTCCTTAAAAAAAAGCACAGGTTGGAATATGCAACCTGGGGTAGGTTGGAATATGCAACCTTATTATTCTAATAGGTAGTTAAGGGAATAGGTCTCTTTCTTAGAGATTAGAATTAGTGTTTAATTAAGCATATTTTACTGCGGGTCAATTCTGAGGTAAAAAGTGATTAGAGAGATAGAAAAATAAAGAAAGGATTTTTCAGGGGGGGCGAACATACGATTGTTTTTTGTTTGCTGTCTAATCTAAGTAATTTATTAAAAGAGGTGGTGATCTTATGCTCCCGGATAAATTAAATTTTTTGAGTGAATTTGAGAGATTTTATCAAGGACTGGCCAAAGATATCAAAGAGGG
>NMQN01000442.1 GCA_003575245.1 Candidatus Atribacteria bacterium 1244-E10-H5-B2
CTGGGTCTCCTCGAGTATGACCGATATATTTTGATGATAGATCCCCGGGGAGAGATCCAGAAAATTACTGATCAGTAGAAATTCCTCCGGAATTGTAAGATTTTTCATAGTCCGATAAAAAAGATTATGTAAAGTAATCGTAAATAGTTAAATAAAGTACAATTGAGTAAATATATTGACATAGTAATTAGAATTTGATAAGGTAAGATAAATTATAAGTAGAAGGGAGTAGATTAAGGATGACTACCAGAATTAGGGGAAAAGAATTTTATATTGTACAAGAATTACTAGATATTCTTCCGGTAGGTGAGGTCTCCATAACGGGATATTTAAGAAGTGGTAGACTAAAGGGAATTAAGATAGGGCGGATTTGGTACATACCCCGGATCGAATTAGATAGGTTTCTTGACCCCAGGTACCAGGAAGAAGTTAAAAGTAGAGAGAAAGACGTACAATCATAAGCGGGTTAAAATTGACCCCCCTTAAAACGCAAATTTCGAGGTTTTATTTTTGGCTAAATTAAGAAAAGACTATTATTACGCAAAGATGGTAAAATAAGCAGGGATCTTTTGGCCATGATCCCTTTAAAAAGGGGAGGGGTAAGGATATTTTATCCTTTGCACCTTGCTCCTCTCCAATAAAGTGAAGGAGGTTTGTAAATGGAAAAGTTAGATTTTGATCACGGATGGGGAAGATCACCTAGGATAATGCTTAGGCACCTGGCAAAGTCAAAATTGAATCAAAGAGAGGGTCAATTAGTTAGAGTAATAGAATATTTTACTGTAGGTAGGAGTAAATATTCTGATGTAATATCTCTAGATCAGTTTGAAGAAGAATCCAATATTGATAAAAGACAAGTGAATAGGATACTTAGTGATTTGGAGAAAAAAGGTGTTATTGAGATTGAAATAATATTTAAAAAGGGTACTACCAGGGTAACAGGAAAAAGATATAGAATCCTGTTTGATGTTAATCCATATATCACCTCTACGCGTGATATTAGTAAAATAAATATCACGTGGTCAGGGAAAGAATACATCTCTACACGTGATAAATATCACGCACACACAACCAAATATCACGCACAGACGTACCCTCCTAAGAAATCTCTCCTAAGACCTTTTGAGAACTCTCCTAAGAAGAAGGAAATTTTTACAAAATTATCGGAAGAAGAATTAGAGAAAAACAGAGCAAGAGCATTAGCGATAGCAGAAGAATTAAAGAAAAAATTTGGGTAGGCTTAGGATTAATAAAAGAAATTTCTCACTTATTAGAAAAAAGATAGGAGGATTTTAAAAAGTGGTAAAAGATAGTGGGAACGAAAGAGTATTTAAGACCTGGAAAAGAGCAGAGGATATTATTGATTACAAAAGCGAAAAGGCAAGGGAAATAGTCAGTGTAATTAAGAGTTTACCATTTCATTTTGCTTTAATAAGCGATAAGAAATACGATTTAGGACCTTATGAAATAATCAGACTAATAAATATAATTATGACTGTAAAGCGAAAGGTGAAAAGTCTAAATAGCTTTGAAAAATTGCTAAGGAAAAAAGATAAACATTACCAGGTGCCATATCTGACAAAGGTTATAGGAGAAAAGAAGAAATGAAAATCAAGCAGATCACATTAAAAGAGTATAACGGAAAAGAGTCAATAGAATCGATTATAATGCCTAACAATGAGGAGCTTTTAAGTGTGAAGGAATTAGAGCAATGGTTACCCTGGAAGGCGGCAAACATAAGGAAACTTCTTAGGTCAGGTAAAATAAAAGGAAGGAAAATTTATACAGAATGGTATATCAGCAGGGAGAACCTTTATAAATTTTTAAGTGGAAAATAAGAGTTTTTTTAAAAGATTCGTGCTACTGACAAAAAAACAGATTGGGAAAAACAAAGGGTTTTTTGAAGAAGTTCTTCCGGACGTGGCAGCCATAAAAACTTTAATTCGTGCTACCGTCTGAGTGTGTCAAAAGAGCAATAAAAGAAAAAATAAATAAAAGATTCAGAGAAAATAAATTGTAATTTTTGAAATAATAAAAGATCGGTTTTCCGGACCTGGCCAGTAAAGAATCTGCTACTAATAAACCTTCTACCGGTGGAATACTACCTATCGAAATTGTACCCTAACACACCCAAACAAGAAGAGTACAACGATTGGTGCGTAAGTACGGCTTTCTCTATTCCGTAATTTGTTTGATCTGGGCAGAGTTCGGAGTAATAGCGAGGAGAGTAAGGACAAAGACCCCTTCAATTTTGGCTTTTAAGGGGGGTCAAATGCGTAAAGAGGTGTAAACATACCAACCCCTGTAA
>NMQN01000011.1 GCA_003575245.1 Candidatus Atribacteria bacterium 1244-E10-H5-B2
CGGGCGGAAGTTGAGGAAGCACAAGTTCCTTTTATTGCTCCCTATGTAAGCAGGATGAGTTGGTTTGTTTATGTTATCAGGTTGGAGAGGGGAATAGATAGAGATAGGGTAATTAAGTATCTGAATGAAGAAGGGGTTCAATGTAAGCCTTATTTTACACCAATTCATTTGCAGCCATTTTATCGAGAGATGTTTGGATATAAGGAAGGAGATTTTCCGGTTACTGAAGATGTGACGGGAAGGACAATTGCCTTGCCATTTTTTAATAATTTGAAAGAAGAGCAGATAGATTATGTGGTGGAGAAGCTTAAAGAAGGAATAGCAAGGAACAGTTAGCCGGTTACCCGGTTTACCAGTTTACCAGTTAAGAAAAAAATAAGAAGGTTGCAAGTTGCAAGTTAAGATGAAAGATAGAAGATGTGGGCTGTAAGTATAGGTTGGCGGATAGCGATAGCGGATAGGAATAGTGTGAGAAAGAAATGGGGGTAAGAATAGTCTACCAGTTTTCCGGTCGGCCGGTCTACCAGTCGGTTAATCAAGAAAATACAGAGAATAAATTACTCACCCCCAACTTAATCCTCCCCCCTCAAAGGGGGAGGAGAAAATAATAGTATAACAGGCGTCCCGGTTGACATTAAAATGTAATTACATTATAATTACTATGAAAGCTTTTAAGAAGGTGGTTAGATATGAAAGCTACTATAATTCCCATAGGCAATTCAAAGGGCATCAGGATACCAAAGGCAATATTAGAGCAATGCCATATAGAGAAGGATGTTTTTTTGGAAATAAAAGGTGAAAATATTATTATTAAACCCGTTAAGAAACAATCCAGAAAAGGTTGGGAGAAATATTTTAAAAAAATGAAGGAAAATAAAGAAGATCGACTAATTATTAATGATGGAGTTGGTTTAGATATGGCGGATTGGGAATGGTAATAAGACAATATGAAGTTTATCTTATTTCTCTTGACCCTACCATAGGACATGAAATAAAAAAAGCCCGTCCCTGCGTAATTATTTCTCCTGATGAAATGAATAAAAGTATTTCCACAGTTATAATTGCTCCCCTGACTACTCAATCGCGTTTCTACCCTACTCGTATCCCTCTTAAATTTGCTGAGAAAGAAGCGTGGATTGTTTTAGACCAACTCCGTACCGTAGATAGGAAAAGATTAATTAAGAAGCTGGGGGAGACAGATCAAAAAACTATTAATCAAGTAAAATCTATAATAAAAGAGATGTTAGTTGATTAAAAATGCAAAGACAGTATCGAGTATCGAGTATCGAGTATATAGTATGTATTATATCCATGGGGAGAGGGGACAGGCTACTTTTTGTTACAAAAAAGTTGCCTGTCCCCTTTTTATTATTTACAAATTCCTCTCACTTTTCGTAATTTATTTTTAGAAAAAAAGAGGATTTTTGAAAATTTTGTAGAATATAAATATATAAGGATAAATAATTGCAAATTAATAAGCTAAGAGATTAGTAAATTAAAGCTAAAGTGTGGAAGGGAACCTATGAAGAGATTTTTTAGAAGTTTTTCCTGGGTGGTTTTGGATTTTGCTTTAATAGATGTTTCGTTAATTATTACTCTGGTATTAAAATATGGCAAAGATTGCAGTCCATATTTTTATCTTTATCGAGGGTTATTTGTCTACCTTCCTTTATTTTTCTATTTATCTGCGATAATCTTTAGATTATATAGGAGGATTTGGAGATATTTAAGTATCAATGATCTTTTTTTAATAGCTGAAGTCGTTACAGCAGGGATATTTGCTTCGATTTTATGTTTAAATTTAGTGGAGGGATTTTTTCCTCCTCGGACAGTGATGGCTTTAACCTGGTTTTTCAGTCTGACCCTGGTGGGAGGAAGTAGATTGGTTTGGAGATTGTATTGTGAAAAGAAAAGTGGTTTTAAAAGGGGAGGAGAGAGAATATTAATTATAGGGGCAGGAGACGCAGGAGAAGTTATTTCCCGTGAGTTAATAAGAAGATGTGATTTAGGTACTTTGATCGGTTTTATTGATGATGATAAGGAGAAGATTGGAAAGAGCATTCATGGCAGAAAAGTATTTGGTAGCGTTAAAGATATAAATGATGTTTTGGAAAAAGAACAGATTGATACGGTTATTATTTCTATTCCTACTGCAAGGGGTAAACAAATTAAGAGAATTATCGATAATATAAAAAATAAGAAAGTGAAGATAAAGATCTTGCCCGGATTGTATGAGTTGGTGGATGGGAAGGTCAGTGTTTCCCGGATCAGGGAGGTAAGGATTGAAGATTTGTTAGGGAGA
>NMQN01000473.1 GCA_003575245.1 Candidatus Atribacteria bacterium 1244-E10-H5-B2
AGTCTTGGAGGGGGTAAAGGAGATATTATTGCTACATTTTTTGGAGCATCGATTATTACTATAGTACATAATGGGTTAAATCTCCATGCTATGCCAACCTCGGTTCAGAATATCGTGATTGGTATGATTATTATATTTGCAGTGTTAATTGATATGTGGCGGAGAGAATTGGGAGATATATTTTCTAGACTGGCATCACGAAGAACCAAAAGCTAATATAGGCTGAACATTGTTTTTTTAGACGATTTGCAATTTATTTAAGGAGTAGATTTGAATGGTAAAATCTAAGGCGTACACAAGCGATTTTAATTATTTCGATAACAAGATTAAGAAGAATCTTCTTGAATCAATAAATACTGAGGTGATTGGTCTACAATATAAAACAGGATAAGGACTTGTAAAAAAGACGCAGGATGCGAATGTAATTCTTCAACAATATACAAAGATCTCTCGTAGCACTATTAAAAAACTTACGAAATGTAAGACCATTTGTAGATACGGATCCGAAGTTGATATAGTTGATGTTGTTGTTAGTGTGGAATTTTTCCACTAGGGAAGTGTAAATTTTACACCAGGATAATGATTGTATTTGTAAAGAAGGGAGAATATTTATGATTAAGGGCTTAATTAAAAAGAACAGAAGTTACCGGAGGTTTTACGAAGATTTTATAATTGAGCGGAAGACCTTAGAAGAGTTAGTAGATTTAGCCAGACTTTCAGCTTCAACTTCTAATAAACAACCTTTAAAATATATCTTATCTTGTGAGAAGGATAAAAATGAATTAATCTTTCCTGTTTTAACCTGGGCAGGTTATTTAAAAGACTGGCCGGGTCCCGCTGAAGGAGAAAGACCTTCTGCCTATATCATTATGCTATTTGATACAGAAATCAGTAAAAACTATTGGTGTGACCCGGGTATTGCTGCCCAAAGTATTCTTTTGGGAGCAACCGAAATAGGACTGGGTGGGTGTATATTTGGTTCGGTGAAAAAAGAAGAGCTGAGGGCTGCCTTAAAAATTGGGGAAAGATATGAGATTCTATATATATTGGCTGTTGGTAAACCCAAGGAGAAAGTGGTACTTGAAACAGTTGGAACCGATGGAGATATCAAGTATTGGCGGGATAGTCAGGGAGTCCATCATGTGCCCAAAAGACCTCTTGAAAAGATTATTATCGATTAAAAAGTAAAAACTTTGACAGAATAGAAATGTCGTGTTATTATTTTGAAAATAGTAATATTAACGATAACAAAGGTAGGAATTGATGTCTGAAATAGTCCGTTTTGGGGTATCGTTAGAGAAAGAACTCCTGGAAAAATTTGACATACTCATCAAAGAGAAAAAATATCCTAACCGTTCAGAGGCAATACGAGATTTAATCAGAGAGAATCTGGTCAGGAGAGAGTGGGTTGAAGGAAAAGAAGTGGCTGGGGCGATTACTTTAGTCTTTGACCACCACAAAAGAGATCTGGTAAATAACCTAACCGATATCCAGCATGATTTTCACCAACTAATTATCTCTAGCCAGCACATTCACTTAGACCATGATAATTGTTTTGAGATAATAGTGGTGAGAGGTAAGCCGATAGAAGTGAGTGAACTGGCGGATAAATTAAGAGCAACTAAAGGGGTAAAATACGGATCTTTATCTATAGCTACTACCGGAAAAGAGTTAGTGTGAAAAGAGAATAGTTTTCAGATCTAAATTACAATAAAAAGGCTAATAGCCTTATATTTTTTTATCTTATGCGTAGCACGAAAATAAAAAAAGTATATAGCAAAAAATAGCATGGAGCGTATAGCGGATAGCGTTCAGGTGCGAGCAGTAAGTGAAAGCGAAATAAAAAATGAGTATTTCGAATCTCGTATGTATAGTTAGCCGGTTACCCGGTTAGCCAGTTTGCCAGTTAAAATATAGGTTACAAGTTGCAGGTTGCGGGTTACAAGTTCTCTATCCTGTATCTTGTACCTTGCAACTATTAATTGAAAACTAATTTTCTTCACGCAATACGCAATGCTCGATACTCGATACTATTTCTTTACGCCCTAATAAGGCAGAAAAACGGTGTTGCCGTGTCGAATAAATAGACAGGCGAGACGCCTGTCCTACGGTATTAGTAAATTAATTGCTCAAATGGTCTTTATCTTAATTGGAGAATTGGAGAATCGGCAAATTGGTGAATCGATTTATTGGTAAATTAAAAAATACACAGGAGGGAAGATGTGGGGAATTTAAAATTTAAAACGGTTTTAGTTTTTGGTTTGGTAGTAGTATTTTTATTTGGGAACATGATTGTAGCTAA
>NMQN01000506.1 GCA_003575245.1 Candidatus Atribacteria bacterium 1244-E10-H5-B2
GGGAATTTTTTCTCCTTTTAGACCATCCGGATAACCGGTACCATCCCAGTGCTCATGGTGATAGAGGATCTCCTGGGCAATGGGGGAAAAATCAGGAATGTTTTTGGCCATACGATATCCTATACGAGAGTGTTCCCTCATTTTCTTCCACTCAGAGTGGGTTAGTATATAGGTCTTGAAGAGGATACTATTGAGTCTATTGGGTAAAGTCTAAAATTTAATTCTTGATATTTAAATTATCCTTTGATATATTAAAGTACATAGTACATTTTTAAAATAAATAACCATTCTCGGGATAAGCACAAAGAAGGTTTTAAAAATTATAAAGAATTCATTTTAAAGTATAGGGAATAATATGATAGAGTCAATCTTTATGTACCTGACATTTTTTATTGCTGCAGGCATTAGTTCCATGATCGGTATAGGCGGTGGAGTACTTTATGTCCCTATTTTATTAGCTTTTGATTTTCCTTTTTATCAAGCTGCAGCAATTAGTATTTTTATAATTATGGCTCTCTCTATTTCAGCTTCTTTAGTATATCATCGAGTTAAATTAGTAGATTGGAAATTAGCTTTAATAATTGAACCTTTAACTGCTATTATGTCCCTTGTAGGCGGATATTATTCTTCCTCTATTCAAATTAATGAATTAAAAATATTGTTCACCTTGGTTCTGATTGTTTCCGGATATTTTATGATAAAACCCATTAAAGAAATTCAAGATAAATTCATTAATCAGAAGAAATGGGGTTACTGGCTAAGAAAATTTGGAGAAGAAGAGTATTCAGTTAATCTTTTAATCGGACTTCCGCTCACTGCTCTGGCTGGTTTAATGGCTGGTTTATTAGGAATTGGAGGAGGAGTAATTAAAGTACCTCTAATGGTTTTATTACTGGGTGTTCCTATGAAGATTGCAATAGGAACCTCCTGTTTTATGGTAGGAATAACTGCTTTATTCGGTTTTTGGGGGCACTTTTTTGCCGGACATTTTGAACCTAAAATGGCTTTGATTCTGGCTTTAGTGGTTTTTACCGGGGCGCAAGTTGGTTCTCGGATATCTACAAAAGTAGATAAAATTTTATTGAAAAAAATTTATGCTATATTTCTTTTTCTAATCTCTGCCTGGATGATAATGAATGTGGTAAAATAATTAATAAAAAGAGGTAATGATTATGAAAGTTATCGGAATAACAGGATATAAGAAAAGTGGAAAAACTACTTTGACGTTAAAGCTATCTGATGAATTAATTAAAAGAGGCTATAAAGTAGCGGTAATAAAACATACTGACGAAGACCTTGAACTGGCCAATTCGGATACTTCAAAATACAAAGAAATTCTAACCCAGGTAGCAGCAATTACTCCCGATGAGTCAGTAATATTTTTAAAGGACAAAAAGAATTTAGAAGAGATTATGAAGTATTTTGAAGCTGACATTATCTTGATAGAGGGTTTTAAAAGAAAAAAAACTTTTCCTAAAATCGTTTGCTTAAGAAAGGAAAGTGAAAAAGCTGAATTGTTTGATGGATTACAATTATGTACGGTTGGTTTTGTTCCTAAAGATGTCAACTCAAATATCTATGACTTCAACATTTTAAAGGATGAAGATATAAAAAAGATAGCCAATATAGTGGTTGAAAAATCTTTCAAATTGCCCAACTTGAATTGTGGGGAATGTGGATATAAAGATTGTTATGGTTTAGCTCAGGAGATTGTTAAAGGAAACAAAACTCTCAATGATTGTTCTTCTTTAGAACCTTCAACTTTAGTGAAAGTAAATGGGAAGATAATTTCGATGAATTCCTTTATAGCGAAAATTGTAAGAAACACTATCATCGGACTTTTGTCTCCTTTGAAAGGTTTTGTTAAAGGGGATATTGAGATAAAGATAAAACAAAAATAAGTTCGTATCCAGTATAATAGCGTAGAGCGTGCAGCGTTTAGCGTATAGTGGAGAAGAAAGAAAAAAAGAAGAAGAAAGTCAGTTCGTAAGGTACAAGTAGGGGCAGACCTTGTGTCTGCCCGAAATAAGCTAACGACTAGTTTAACTGGTGAACCGGTTAACTGATTTCTCATCTTGCATTTCCTATCTTTAACTGGTAAACTGGCTAACTGGGTAACCGATTAACTAAGATACAATATACTATTTGAAATTTTTATACACTACCCGCTAAACGCTGTACGCTAAATGCTAATTTCTATGGAGGTGACTCTTTAGGAACAAAACCAACCGTACATAATTGTAATCCATCAAACAATTCAGCTTTTTCACTTTCCTTTCTTAAGCAAACGATTTTAGGAA
>NMQN01000122.1 GCA_003575245.1 Candidatus Atribacteria bacterium 1244-E10-H5-B2
ATATGTCAAATAGTCTCTTTTAGCCCTATTTAACCCTGTTTTTAGCATTTGTCTCTTTTTCGCTTATGCTACCCTTACAGGTCTCCCTGGAATAGCCGTAGCATAGCTTAAAATGAACCTTAAAAGTCTATTTAACCGGCAGGTGGGTTTTCGATCCCCTGCTTAATGCCTGGCCGATGATTAGGGAGTTTGTAAAATCCTTTCGCTCTGATCATTGGCCAGGTAAGAAAGGATTTTGTAATATGAAGAAAAAAAAATATCAAGACGAAGAGCATTTTTTAGACAAAAACTCAAGATTAGATTCTATGAAATATCCGGAATTAGACGGATCAGATACAGTATGGGAACAGCATAAACGGATCAAGTTAGGATTTTTTCACGCTAATATATTATCTCAATTAAGACCTCGGGCAGTAAAGTTATACGATGTAATTTTATGTTGCACTAATAGAAAACAAAGCACTTATGCCGGGAATAAAAAATTAAGCGAACTATCGCAGTTATCAGAACTTAGGATCGGAAAGAAAAAATATTCATATCTAAATGAATTGGAATATTGGCACTTAATTAAAAGATATTTGAAACCTAACCGGTGGGACAAAAGAAAGAAGGATAGAACTATCGTAGTTTTGAGATGGGATACAGCAAGAGAAAAATTATTAGGAGAAGGAAAAATTACCAAAGAAGGTATTGCCAGGCCTAACCCTTTCTCAGGACTCCCAAAAAAGACGAAATGATAAGGTAACAAAAGGTTACCTTATTAGAACTCAATATTTAAAGAAAAAGGGGGATAGGGGAACAAAAGGTTACCTACCCCAGGTAACAAAAGGTTACCTTATTATTCTAATAGGTAGTTAAGGGAATAGGTATCTCTTTTCCTAAAAGTGTTTAATAAGAGGGTATTTTAAAGCAAGTCAATTTTGAGGGTAGAAAGAGATAGAAAAATAAAAGAGGAAATTTTGATTTAGGGCGAACAAAAGTTTTTTGTTTAGTTTAGGTGATATTTAAAAAAGAGGTGATCTTAAATGCTACCGTATAGATTGAGTTTTCTAAGTAGATTTGATAGATTTTACGAGGCGTTAGTAAATTCTGTAAAAGAATCTGAAGTCAGTGAAAGGGATTTTTACCGGCTCATTAGGGCTAAATGCAAGTCAATGGATCAGGAGCGAAGGGAAAAATTGATTAAGTAAAGTAGAAAGGTTGAATGAGGTTAATTAAGGCTACAAAAGGCTACAAAAAAAATCTGCTTTATTTTTCGGTGGGTATCGGTAAACGACCTCACCGAAGATTTAATTAGCTGTTTAACAAAATACAGAAAATGTTAATAATAAAATAATATCGGAAAGCCTTTAAATAAAAGCTATTTAAAATAAAATTAAAATAATTTCTAAAAAAGGCTTGACTTTTCTTTACAATAATATATAATAGAATAAAAAAGTAAAGAAAGGGGATCGATAATAATGAGAACAGTCCAACCGATAAGAGACATCAAAAAAATTAAGGCTATAAAGGGGAATCTAAGAAAAAGGAATCCCCGGGATTTTTTACTCTTTACCCTGGGAATCAATACCGGCCTCAGGATATCAGATATTTTAAGATTAAAGGTTGAAGATGTGAAGGATCAGACCGGAGAAATTAAAGAGTATTTAGACTTAAACGAGAAAAAGACTAAGAAACAAAGGCTAATCTATCTTAATGACGAGGTCAGAAATGCCTTAGAATATTATTTTGATAAGACTGGAATATATGACCTGGAACGTTATCTATTTATTAGCGATAAGACAAAGATAAATAAACCTATTAGCAGGATTCGAGCCTGGCAGTTGATTCAAATTTGGTGCCGGGAAGTGGGAATCAAAGGAAGGATCGGAACTCATACACTCCGGAAAACTGCTGGCTATCAGATGAGGATTGCCGGGGTCGCTATCGAACTGATTCAAGAGGTCTTAGGCCATCAGTCTATCTCAATGACAAAACGCTACCTGGGTATAACTAACGATGAGATAACGAAGGTATTGAAGAATTTCAATTTATAGATATATCTAAGAAGAAAAGGCGTAAGTTTTTAGTGAAAATAGCCAAAATCGCATATAAAGCGTATAAGAAGGTCTTAAACGGTGATCAGGCTGTTTCGCTTATGATGGGTTAAGCAGAGGGCGATATGAAGGCGTATTAGGGGGGTGATAACAAAAAAAGAGCGGTTTTAGGGCTATTCTGAACGAGTTACTTAGCTAAAAAGACAGCCGGTTGTTCTTTTAGGGCTATTCTGAGTGATTTATTAAATAAGAAAGGAGGTTTTAAATGGGAAGATCAGAGAAGATAATTCTTTGGGTTTCAGTCGTAATTGGTATCGTAATTGCTATTGCTGCCCTTTTGATATCCCTGCACAATTTTGGTCGTTTGAACCAAAACGACAAGGTCATAAATGTGATAGCTGAAACACAAGAATACATAGTCGAATTGATCAAATGAGATTTTTCAATTTATATCTATAAAAATTAAGGAGTAAATAATTAAATGAAAATAAACAAGAACTTAGCCAGTAGCCTTCACAAGCTGGCCAAAAAAGGTAACGATAAAAAAATGAAAAGATATATCGTATTAAGAGAAGGACTTAATAATCTTAAAGAACCTACCTTGACGGTAGTAGTAGGAAACTCAACTTTTGAGCGGGCAGAATGGCTTGTAAAAATTTTAGTGCAGGAAACCAGTGCCTATTACCGGATACAAGAAGATGATGGAAAATTAGATGGAGAATTTAAAAGATATTAAAATAATAAGGCGGTAAAATTTGATTTGACAATAATTTCTCAATCTGTTATATATGTTAAAATATGTGTGTTAAAGGAAGGTGATATCTATGAGGATAAAAAAAGAAAGCCCGGTATGCCCTAAGTGTAATGGTAGATATGTTTATGCTCGGATAAAGACAAAAGATTATTGGTGTAGATATTGTAATTTTATCGGATCGAGGAGAGTTTTTTTTAGAAAAAAAAGAAAACAGAAGGCTCAGAAAGTAAAGGCTAAGGTGATTTAATGACTGAAAATAATGAGCGTTTAGAAGCAAAGATCAGGAGTTATCGCAATCTGAAGCAATATCAGAATAAAACACCGGAAGAAGTTAGAGCGTTAGCAATCAAATATTTGGAAATGCCTAAGGCCGGTAAGAAACTCCAGGAAGCAAATATTATCGAATTTGCTACTGACAAAGAATATTTAAACCTATCCTTTAAGGAGAGGCCTGCCCAGGAAGTTATCCTCAGGGTTATCTATGGCCTACCCTTAAATAAAAAACAGCTAAAAATCTACTATAAAATCACTAAGAACAGAAAAGAATTTGAGGCGGGTCTTGAAAAAGAAGAGGCTATCCTGGTATTAGGGGCCAGGTCCGGAAAAAGTTTAATCGCTTCAGTTATAGCCTTATACGAAGGAACTCGTAAAAAATGGAGCAAATATCTTAACCGGGGTGAGTCCGGATATATAGAAGTCATTTCTACCAAACAAAAACAGAGCGAACAAATAATAGGGGCCAATTGCCTCAGGCTAATGGAGAACTCCCCTAAACTTAAAGGCTATGTTAGGGATCACACTCAAAGCGAATTGATATTAAAAAACAATATGAGGATCTTATCTCTTCCCTGTAACTCTACCGCTGGCCGGGGCTTGCCTGTCGTATGCCTTATATTTGACGAGATAGGCCATTTTTATACAGAGGGAGTAAGAGCTGATGAAACAATTTTTAATGCTCTAAGACCCCGACAGGCCCAATTCCCCGGGGCTAAATTAGTTTTAATTTCTACCCCCTCAGCTAAGCAGGGGCTACTTTGGAATTTCTTTGATGATGGCTTTAAAACTGCTGGCAGGCTGACCGCTCAGGCTGAAACTTTATTTATGAATCCTTTAGTAGATCAGAAATTTTTACAGAAGGAAAAGAAAAGGGATATCGACAATTACCGCCGGGAATTTTTAGCAGAGTTTGCCGAAAAAGTAGAGGCGTTTCTGTCTTATGATCTCGTTGCCGGTGCCTTAAAACTGGCTGGCGATCTACCATATAAAGCAGAATATCGATATTATGCCGGTATAGACGCCTCAGGACTTGCAGGCCGAGATAAATTTGCCCTGGCCATAACACATAAACAAGATAATAAAGTTTATGTTGACAAGTCTGTAACTTGGAATTTGTCCGACCCTGACCCGATAATGAAGGATATCAAAGAATTGACCGGGATATACCATATTAACAAAGCAAGCATTGATAAATACGCTAAGGGTTGGGTTCAGAATGCTCTTGAAAAGATAGGATTAGAGGTAAATATCAGGCCTTCCCTGGCTGAAATATATGTAAATATTAAAAGTCTTATGCTCGGGGATAGGCTCTATCTACCCGATAATCAGGGGATCAAGAAGGCTTTTCTTAATACTCAAGCCTATTATGGAAGGAATAATCAATTATCTATCGCTCACGAAAGGGATTCGGCCGGTCATTCTGACGAGGCTGATGCTATTTCTACGAGTGTCTTTGAGGCTATTAAAGAGGAATCAGTGCCAGGTTTTTATATATCTGAAACTACTCAAAAGAAGATAGACGAGGAGAGCTGGCAGAAATTAGAGAATTGGGGCGACTTGACAGGTCAAAAATTTTATGTTATATTATGTTTATAACGTTAGAGGTGGTGATTTTATGAGAAAATCTAACAGTATTGAGATCCCGGGTCTTCTTCTCCCGGCGGGTTGTAGTTGGAAAATTAAACGTGATAGAATTACAAAAAATCCTAAGGAAATTAAGCTGATCGCTTTCAGGATCCCGGTAAAAATGGCAGATAAAATTGATAAATTTGCCGATAAACTTGAATTAAAATATTTGCCAATAAAAGGAAAGGGTATTATGAGCCTTGCGATCAGGCTGTTAATTGAGGATTCTCTTAACCGGTATATGGGGCCTAAAAATGATCCTGATGAGTTAATGTGTCCCTTTGCTGACGAGATGAGTGAGATCTTACCGGTATTAAAAAATATAAGATTACGAGAAAAGCTCGAAAATATAAGCGGAGATAATCAGGAAGAAATTGATAAAATAATTAAAGAATTCGCTTAGCCTGTATCTCTTATAGTCGGACTCGAATTATGCTATCAATATCTCGACAGGTTCGAGTCTGACTGGGTGCTAATCCTGTCGAGATGCTAAGGTTCCAGTTGGGCAGGGGGTTTCTTCAGGGCTCCCTGCTCGGACTCATACAATTTATATTTTTATATTTAAGGTCGATTAACAAAGGTTAGTATAGCAGAAAGTATATTAAAATCGAAGCAATATTTAAAGCAATCAGACGGACCAGGAGCTAAAAATTAGATAGTAAAAAATTCAATATATTAAGGTCGAAGTAATAGAAAAAGCTAAAAATTATATGCTCAAAAAATACTAAGAAAGGAGACAATATTATGAAAGTTACGACAGAAAAATTAGAAGCATTTGTTGCTGATAGATTTAGATATATGCAGGGTGATCTTGACTGCAATCGATCAGGTATAGGCGACCCTGAAAACTCTGCATATAAAGAAGCTATCGACGCAGGCCTTAATAAACGGCTTAACACTACTATTAAGAGACCTCGTGGCGAAGGTGAATTTGACAAAACTCCTACCGGTTTATCTTTTCAGGATTCTAACGGCGTTATTCATAAAGCCTTAGGAACTGAGGAAAAGCTGTTTACCAGTGGAGAGGACTTTTCGGTCGGTAAAATAATCAGGGCTAAAATCGTAGGAAACTATGAAGGCCTGAATGATTATGAAATGAGAGCCGCCGGAGAGGGCATTGGAAATTTAGGGGGTTGGTTAGTCCCTGACGCTGTTAGTGCTAAAATACTCGATCTATCAAGAAACTTTGCGAGAGTTGTGCAGGCTGGTGCTGGAACGCTGATAATGACCGCCCCGGAAATGAAATTGGTTAAAATTACCGGTGATCCTACTGCCTATTTTAAAGCAGAACACTCCCCTATTACCGAGTCAGATTGGACCTTAGAGGACCTGAATTTAAAGGCTATGAAATGCGGAGTGTTAGTCCGGGCCTCTTTAGAATTATTAGAAGATGCTAAAAACGCCGGTAGTGCTTTAGAAATGGCGATGGGAGCCGCAATCGGGCTTGCTATGGATCGGGTTGCCCTTCGTGGTGATGGTGTCAATGAACCGTTGGGAATAGATCACGCAATCCCTGCCGGGAATATAATCTCTATGGGTGCTAATGGAGCCGGTCCGACTGCTTACAGTCAATTATCCGAAAGTCTTGAAGCGGTTGCTGTTGCCAATGGTGAGGCTACGGCCTTTGTAATGAATCCGAGAAGTTTTTATCAATATGATAGGCTTCTTGCCGCCACTACTAATAACAGATTAGAAAAGCCTTTGAGTGTCCAGAAAATTTTTGACGCTGGAAAAATGTATCATACTAATCAGGTTTTGATTACCGATACTCAGGGGACTTCTACCGACGCAAGTAAGGTTTACGCTGGCGATTTTAAACAGATGGTATTTGGAATATTAAAAGGCCTGAGATTTGAATTTACCAGGACAGGCGGGACCGGGACCTTTGCACAATACGAGGCTTTAATTAGAGCAGTTGTTAGATTTGATATCGGGATATTAAGGGATAATCATTTCTCTAAAATTGAAGGATTGATCCCATAAAATTAAAAAATAGCCGGGGCTTTATTGCCCTGGCTTTAAAATTTATATAAGAATCGAGGTGAGAAAATTGAACAGATTATACGAAGATATTAAGGTTGATACTGCCTTAGAGCCACAGTCTTTGATATCTACTAATGCCACTGGCAAATATTTTAATATGGCTGGCTTTAGGGCGGCTATGTTTGTCTTAAATGTTGGTAATATTACCGCTGGTGGATCAAGTGCAATTCAAGTAATGGAAGCCCTTAATGAGAGGGCAGGATCAGCTCAGGCGTTGACCTCTTATGTTGCCACTATCGCCGCTAATGTTAGGGTGCAAAAACTAACTATAACTTGTGTTGGTGGAGAGGCAGAGGACGAATTAGTAATTACCGTTGGCGGAGTTGCTTATACCTTTACTGGAAAAGCGGCCGAAGATTTGAACAACCAGGAGTGGATTGCTGGCGGTGATGATTCTGCAGACGCTACGAGCATAGTGGCCTGTATTAACTATACTTTAGCCGGTAAGGTATTTGCAGAAAATACTCTGGGAGTAATTACCCTGACCGCAGAAGATGGCTACTATCTCGAAAGCATATCAGAAACCGGGGCGTTTACTACTTTCGCCACTCTGAGTGCTGTAGGATTTGTATTTTTAGAAGGGCTTGACCTTAGTGCTGGCTTTACATTTGTTGCGGCTAAGGTTACTACTGCAAGCAATACCGGGATTTGCGGGGCTACTCTATACAGAGGTAAATCAGTTAAGGCTATATTACAAAAGGTAGGAATGAGTTATCCTACTTAAAAATAAAAATGACCCCCGGCAAAGAGAGCCATTTTTATATATATGAAAATGACTTGTAGGGGGCGAACCCTAAAACCATTTTCTGTATTATAGATAAAATTTAGGAATATGTCAAATAGTCTCTTTTAGCCCTATTTAACCCTGTTTTTAGCATTTGTCTCTTTTTCGCTTATGCTACCCTTACAGGTCTCCCTGGAATAG
>NMQN01000736.1 GCA_003575245.1 Candidatus Atribacteria bacterium 1244-E10-H5-B2
ATTTTAACACCTGAATGAACAATTTTTCCTGGCCTTATTAATACTTCCCAATATTTATCCTTTATAGATTTAAGAAGTAAAACTTCTACTTTCCCTTTGGTTTTTTCTTTAAAGCCATATAACCTTGCTGGCAAAACCTTAGTATTATTTAAAACTAAAAAATCATCTTCTTTAAGATAACTTTTAATATCTTTAAATAATTTGTGTTGAATTTTACTCCCAGATCGATTCAAAATCATCAAACGACTATGATCTCTTGGTTTAACTGGCTTTTGGGCAATATAACCTGGAGGAAGACAATAATCAAATTCTTCTAATTTCATTTTCCACTCATCTGTTTATTTTTTAATATTTTTTTATAATATTTATTCCCTGATAGTAATATTTTAAAATATCTTGATATCCGGATCCTTGAAGTGCCATGCCGTATGCACCCCATTGGGACATTCCAACCCCATGCCCATTCCCTGAACCAGAAAACAGAAAGGTTAAAGGAGTTTTTAATTTTGCTATTTCTACTTTAGGTACTATTTTTTCTTTTTCCTTTTCCCTTTCTTGTTTATTTTTCTTCATTAATTCGAGCAATTCTTTAATGGTCCAATCTTCTTTTTGTTCTAAAACTTCCTTTATGGACACTTCTTGCACTTCCTTGTCCTCAATTTCCTTTTTATCTTCTGTATCTTCCGTAATATTCGATTCTCTCCCAATTGCTTCGATATTAAAAAGTGTACTCCTGATCAAATCTGCTCCTATTAAGCTTCTAAAATCATTAGTTTTCATATTAATAATATTATTATTTTCAGCAGTAAAAACCAATTCGCTCGCCCTGCCGGTTTCACTTTTTTTTACTGGCTCAATAAAAACGACTGAATTTATCTGATAACCTTGTTTTTGTAGTTTTTCTGTTAAATCCTTTTCGTTTATAGAGTAAGACCAGGTGTGATGCGGAGGAGAAACTTTTTCTTCAAATTTTGATTCTACACTTCTTAAATATGGCAAAAAACTCCCCCAAACATTCTCACTATCCTCAGTATATCCTCCACTATCGGAATGATAAACCGCGTTGATGGGCTTACCCTTATAGGTCATAATTACTCCTCGAGTCTCGTCAACAGCTTTATTAGTTAAATGGTCTTCATGGTTCACTCCTCCATATGCTTGACTGTTGGTAGAAGCACAAATATTATAACCTTTATCAATATATTTATTTACATTAAAGATAGCAAAAGTTCTTGCTGCAACTGCTTGAGCCCTCAAGGCTTCTTTCGGCCAACGAGGGGAAATTTCTTTCTTTAAAACCCCGTAAAGATATTCCTCAATACCGATGATATTGATGACATTTAATTTTCTATGCTCTTTATCAATATCTATCTCTATATCCCCTCGATAGCGATACTTTTGCCCATTAAACACAACCATAATTTTAGTACTTCCTACCGGAGTTATTTTTATGGGACCAGAATAAACACCTTTTTCCAAAATCTCTATTCCTTTGTCATGTGGTAACAATTTAACTATCTTATTGCGTTCTTCACTTACAAGACTATTTGATTTTAAATTGTAAATCTTAAATGCGCCATCTCCGCCTATATTAATTTCGGTTTGATTTAAGAATATACCCACTCGAAGTACTGGTGATTTTTCTGCTCCTAAGATATTACTAGTAGATATAAGTAGTGAAAAAATACATATTCCCAAAAATAAAAAATTTTTATTAACTTTTCCTATATTTAACTTTATCAATCAACCTATCTCCTCTTTTTAATTCTTCCTTCGTATTTCTTTCGTGCTACAGCTTGTAGCAGTATGGCAGCCGAGATAATTTTATATTATGTCCTTTGTATTTTCTTTTCTTTTTTTTCCTCATCACGGCAACGCCGTGATGCTATACGCTATCCGCTTTACGCTCTACGCTAATTATGCTATTCATCATTTTCTATAACAATTTCCCCTGAGCATCTCCTTTTTTGCCAAAATATTTATAGGTTAAATCTGTTGCCACTCTTCCCTTGGGAGTCCGGTGAAGAAAACCTTTTTGCAAAAGATACGGTTCATAAACGTCACAAATAGTGTCCGTATCTTCACTGATGGAGGCAGCTAATGTTTGCAGGCCCACTGGACCGCCAGAAAATTTTTCTATTATAGTAAGTAATAATTTTTTATCTATGCTACACAAACCGAAATCATCAATCTCCATCATTTTTAAACCATAATCAGCGATTTCTTTGTTAATAACTCCTTCGCCTTTTATTTGGGCATAATCACGAAGTCTCCTTAAAAGTCTATTGGCAAT
>NMQN01000705.1 GCA_003575245.1 Candidatus Atribacteria bacterium 1244-E10-H5-B2
TACTTCCTCCGAGTTCTCAACACATTTTTGGTACAGATCAATATGGTCGAGATGTATATAGCCGTGTTGTTTATGGAGCAAGAGTTGAGGTATGGATAATTTTTATCGTATCAATAATAAGCATTATTATTGGTTTAGTAGTTGGTATTATCGCAGGTTATTTTGGAGGAGTCGTTGATGAAGTCCTCATGAGGATAACAGATATGTTTTTGGCATTTCCAAGACTGGTATTAGCTATGGTGCTAACTGCTGCACTTGGCCCAAATCTTACCAATACAATGATTGCTATTGCACTGGTAGATTGGACAATATATGCCAGACTTGGAAGAGCTGAAGCAATGAAAGTAAAATCTCAACCCTATATTGAGGCAATAAGAGCAATAGGGGCGAATGATTTGAGAATCATTGTTTTTCATGTTCTGCCCATGTCTATATCCCCGGTAATTGTTCAACTTACTTTAAGAATGGGAACCATTATTCTTACCGCAGCTGGTCTTGGATTTCTTGGTCTTGGGGCACAACCTCCAACGCCGGAATGGGGAGCCATTGTCAGTGATGGACGAAGTTATCTTGTAGACCAGTGGTGGATAACTACTTTTCCGGGTATCGCCATAGCAATTGTCGTTTTAGGTTTTAATCTTTTAGGTGATGGTATTAGAGACATATTAGACCCAAGGCTCAGGAGGTAATGGATGAAAAAGATGAGAGGGAATCTCTTAAATGTCAGTAAACTTAAAGTAGTCTTTTATACCTATCGCGGAATCATTAAAGCATTAAATGGCGTAGAACTATGGATGAACAAGGGTGAAAGGCTTGGCATCGTTGGAGAAACGGGATGCGGTAAATCCGTAACGGCATTATCCATCATGGGCTTGATAGAACAACCTGGTGAAATCATCGAAGGAGATATCATATTTGGAGATAAACTATTGACTTCTATGAAAGAAACTTCATTGATTAATATTCGGGGTAAAGATATATCGATGATCTTTCAGGAACCCGTTGCTGCCCTGAACCCTGTGATGAAAGTAGGATTTCAGATAGCGGAAAGCATTAGCAAGGTAAAGAATAAAAAAATAGGGAAGGAAGTATATGCAGAGGTTAGAAGAATGTTGGAAATCGCCGGCCTTGATTGGGAAAGAACCATCAATCTTTATCCTCACGAATTAAGCGGAGGTATGGCACAAAGGGTTATGATAGCCATGGCTCTATCTTCCAATCCAAAACTGCTCATAGCAGATGAACCGACTTCTGCCCTTGATGTGACCATACAAGCGCAAATTCTGGAATTGCTTGATGAATTAGTGAAGAAGTTTGGAAATGCTGTTATATTAATAACTCATGATATGGGAGTGGCAGCGGAATTTTGTGATAAAATGGCAGTAATGTATGCAGGGAACATGGTTGAATATGCAAAGACGACAAATATTTTTGAAAATCCTCATCATCCTTATACCAGAGGGCTTCTAAAGGCAGTTCCGAAAATTGGCAGGACAGATGAACTTCAGAGTATACGGGGAATTGTACCGGATTTAGTCAATCCGCCTTCCGGTTGTCGTTTTCACCCAAGATGTAAGCATGCCATGGATATCTGTCGAAAAGATTTTCCGCCCCTGGTAGAAATTAAATCCGGTCATTATGTAGCCTGTTATTTATATTCGAAAGAAGGTATAAAAAGTGCAAACTGAAGTGGAAACGAAAAATTTAATATATATCGAACATCTTAAAAAATACTTTTCTGTCAAAAGAGGATTATTCTCTTCTCCTGAGTATGTTAAAGCAGTTGATGATGTTTCTTTTGCTATTCCCCAAAATAGCACCTTTGGTATTGTTGGGGAATCTGGCTCCGGAAAAACTACAATTGGGCGTACAATGCTTCGCTTGATAGAACCGACATCAGGTGTTATTCAATATCTTTCAACAGACATTACTTCTCTTAACAAGAGAGAGCTTCGTATTTTTCGGAGAAAGATGCAGATTGTTTCACAAGACCCCTATAATTCACTTCATCCCAGAAAACTGGTAAAAAATATAATAGGAGAAGGTTTGCAGATACATTTTAATCTTTCATCTGAGGAAAACTACAAAAGGGTAAGAGATATACTTGAACAAGTTGGTCTACGAGAAGAGCATATGTTTCGATATCCTCACGAATTTAGCGGAGGTCAACGTCAACGTATTTCTGTGGCGAGGGCACTTGTTTTAAAGCCAGAGTTCCTCATATTAGACGAACCCACATCTGCCCTTGATGTTTCGGTGCAGGCGGTTATTTTAAAAATGTTTAAGGATCT
>NMQN01000190.1 GCA_003575245.1 Candidatus Atribacteria bacterium 1244-E10-H5-B2
AAGGGGATAGCTCACTATAAAGAAATAAAGGTCAAAAATATAGACCTGGCCTTACTCTAAACAATTATATCTATTAGGCGTGTAGTAAATACCTATTTACTACACACTTTCGCTATTAGGAGTTTATTATGGTGTTAAATATAAGGAATTTAGAAGAAACAAGGGCTTTCTATAAGGTGGAATTGAAGAAGGAAGGCCTGACAGAGAGGGAAAGAGATAAATATTCGAGGGCTTTAAAAATCATTGAGGGACTTATTAAGAGAAAAGGAAAAGCCGGGGAGAGAAGATAATTTGATTTACTCGATAACAAAGTTTATAATCAAAACTGGTGGTATTAGGATAACTTAAATATTTTATTATGATGATAAAAGGGGATACCTAAGCGGGATTAAAAAACACAGCTGGTATCCTTTTTTTAAGATTAAAAATAAAAAGGGAAGTAGCAGTAATCCCTTAGCTTACTTCCCCTTTTAAAAATTTTATAGCCTTCCGCAAACACTTTTTTGTAGGCTATACCTCCTAAAGGTGAGCCTTTTTCTTAGTAGGTTATACAGGCTAACACCCTTTTTTATATTAGGGGGTTTTTGAATAGATGTCAAGCAGTTTATTGCAGGTGATAGTAAATGAATATATTAAAAGGAAAATTAAACAGAAAAGATATGTCCCGATTTGTGGGTGTGGAATCCAAAAAAATCGACAAATCTTTAGCCCGCTTATCTGCTTTAGGATATATCAAATATGAAAAAAGTAAGGGTGGGAATTATCGATTTATTTTATATCCTGAACCGGTGAATGAAATAAAATTAAATAACGGCCGGTAACCCGGCCTTAAAACCCGGTTGGATCGGTGGGGGCTTTATTGCTCTCCTTTCAACTGATCCTTCCGGGTTGAAGAAAGGAGAGCAATTTATGTTAATGGAAACAAGAATTTTTAAACTATGGGATTTTGAGGAGAAAAAAGCGATAGAGGTATCTTTCAAGAAAGCCGGGGATCACCGCTGGAAAGCCCTCTGTTGCTTTCACACGGAGAAACACGAATCCTTATATTGCTATGATTTGAATGAATCTTATTACTGCTTTGGCTGTGGCCGGCACGGGATTTCTTACGAAAAATACTTGCGATATATAGAGGCTTTGAAGCCTTTTAATTTAGTGGAATCGTTAGGGGAGCCGGTTGCCTCTTATGCTTATAGAGACGAAGAAGGCAAGTTACTCTATCAAAAATACAGGTTTGAAAAGAGGAACGAAAAAGGGGAATTAGTAAAGACTTATCGTATTTGGAGACCGGATAGCAAAGGGGGAATAATCAGGAATATTCAGGGAGTAAGAAGGGTTATCTATAATCTGGACAAGATCAATAATTCAGGCGACAAGGTGATTTTTCTCCTGGAAGGTGAAAAGGATTGCGATAATCTGATGACCCGATTCGAGGGGATCCTGGCGACCACTTCGGATATAGGGGCAGGCAGGGGATTTAAGAAGTGGAGACCCGAATATTACGATTTCTTTCAGGATAGAAGCATAATTATTATACCGGATAACGATAAAGTAAGTAGGATATTCTACCGGGAAATCGGGAATAACCTGGCTGGAATTGCTAAATCGGCTAAATGGGTGATCCTGCCGGGGCTTAAAGAACACGGAGATATTACTGATTGGCTGATACAGGGGGGAACACAAGAAGAACTTTTTAAGCTGATCGAGAAGGCTCCGGAGTTTCCTCTGCCGATACCTCTTGAAGATCGGACAGAGGTAAATTTAGAGGAGATATTAGGATCTAATCTACCACCGGAAGAAATGCTAATCGGAGACGGGATAATGGGAACTAAAAATTATTCTCTTATCGTCTCCAGGCACAAAAAAGGCAAGACTTTATTCAGTTTAAACTTAGCTTTAAATCTAATATCAAAGACTTCCTTTTTAGAGACTTACCCGGTAAAGAAAAATTGTAAGGTTTTATATATCTTTTCAGAATCTAATATCTTTAATCTGAACGAGGTTATATCGAGACAGATAGAAGGACTAAAAGAACTGGGAATAATAATACCTAAAGACTGCTTTAAAAATTTCCTTAGTTACAATACGAGAAAAGAGCTATTAACTATTAGTTTAACGCCGGGTGATGACCTGTCAAGACTTCAAAAATGCCTGGACACTTTTGAGCCTGATGTGATTATAGTAGATCCTATTTCGAGAATTGCTACCTTTAATATGAATAAAGCAGAGAATATCACTATCTTTAGTAATCTGATGATCCGAATGAGAGATTGCCTCTGGGTAATCGTTCACC
>NMQN01000880.1 GCA_003575245.1 Candidatus Atribacteria bacterium 1244-E10-H5-B2
AAGCTGAGCTTCTGTTGCGTCAGGTTTTAACAAAGTATGGTCAATGTAAGGTGCAAGGTCAGCAGGTGTGTTGATTTGTATCTTGCAACCCCCAGAAGAACCCTTCATATTTTTATTACCTAAATCAGATTTAAAAGAAAGATTATCAGAAGAAGATGTCTTCTTTAACTTTGATATTATTTCATCACTAATCTTATCAATCAATTCTTTTTTATCCATCTTATCTATATCCATAATTTTACACCTCTATTCCTCTAAATTTTAGTAAATCTATATGTAAAAATTCTATAAAATAGTTATTTCCTAAAAAGCAAAAAAATATTTTCAACAGGTTATATATACGATACGTTGCAGATAATTTTATAGTAAATTATGACTCTTTGGTTATAATTATGTTGTAGGGGCACAATGAATTGTGCCCTCACTATATTATTGTCTAATTTCTCCTGTGGGCACGATGCATCGTGCCCCTACATTACCATTTTGTCTACTTTTTGGGTTACAATCATGAAATAGAATTTAATTTCCTCTTTCTACAGCCATTATTTTATTGACTCTTTTCCAATGTCTTCCACCAGCAAAAGTAGTTTCCAACCAGAGTTTTACCATTTCGCGTAATTCATCCGGAGCGTGTAATGGGCCACCTAAAGTTAGAACATTTGCATTATTATGTTCTCTGCTGTTTATGATGGTTTTTAGATTATAACATAGGGCCGCCCTTACCCCTTTAACTTTATTACAGACCATTGAAGAGCCAATTCCAGCTCCATCGATCATAATTCCTCTTTCGCATTCTCCGCTGGCCACCTTCTTGGCCACTTTAAGGGCAAAATCAGGATAATCCACACTATCTTTACTAAAAGTTCCCACATCTGTAATTCGATATCCAATAGCGCGCAAATAATCTCTAATAATTTCTTTGGCCTCAAATCCACCATGATCTGAACCAATAGCAACACACCCCACTTTATCCCGAACATTATTGGGAGCAGGTTGGACTTTTTCAGGGGTAGTGGCAGAATACAATCCACTAACTACATTCTGGATAATTTTTACTCTATTTATATTATCAGTCATTTCCTTTATCCTTATTCTCAAACTTTATTCAATAGCATCGACAATCCCGACAATCATTGTTCTAACCGGGGCAGTCGAGTTGTTCATAATCAAACGGGAAGAATTACCTTCATCAATCACCAGAACCGTATCTCCCACCCCTGCCTGGACAGTATCCAAAGCCAAAATACTTTTCCCTTGTGGCTCTTCTTTATCATTCACAGGTTGAACTATTAAAATCTTATATCCTTGATAAACCGGAAGCTTTATAGTGGAAACTACATTACCGATTATCTTAGCTAAAATCATAATTACTCTCCAATATTTACCTGATCAACTATACCCATAATAGTCAGATCAGAAGGGTTGAACCAATTTTTAAGTCCCAAAGCTGCCTCTCTGCCGCCTTCATAGTAAACAATATCATTTGTGCCTGCCTGAACCGTATCGCAAGCCACTACAGGATCACCGATTTCCTCTAATTTTTCATTAAGAGGCTGTACTAATAATAGTTTTATACCCTGAAAGGAATCTACTTTCTGGGTACAGACAACATTACCAATCACTTTTCCCAGTTTCATTTTTAACCTCCAAATATTCGGTAAATAAGAATTATATAGTCGTTAGTAAATAATCGTTAGTAGGACAGGCGTCTCGCCTGTCTATTTATTTTTTATTGTAGGAAATTCTTATATAATGATTATTTCCCAAAAACCCAAAAAAACATTTTCAACAGATTATATCTCGTATTGCGTATCGCGTATCGCGTTGGAAATAAAATTTGTTATAATTATGTTGTAGGGGCACAATGAATTGTGCCCTCGCCACATTATTACCTAATTTCTCCTGTGGGCACGATGCATCGTGCCCCTACAAAAGAAAAGTAGAGGCACGGCGTGCTGCGCCTTCTTGTACTAACGACTATTCACTATTCACTAACGACTAATTTTACTTTAAACAATTCTAAAATAACCAACCAAGACACAACGTCTTTCCCGGGTAAAAGTTCTTGCCCGGGTTAATCCCTCTCCGGTAGGAGTAGCAATAGTAAAAGAAGTATAACCAGCTCCACCGAATCCTAATCCACTATAACATGGTCCATTCTTAATAAAGAGAGAACAGTTCATTAATTGGGCCATCCTGGAAAGTTTAGCAATATTCCGGGAATGAATAGAAGCAGTATGTCTAAAATTATGCTCACACTGCACGGCAAAATCTATGGCTTCATCAACAT
>NMQN01000857.1 GCA_003575245.1 Candidatus Atribacteria bacterium 1244-E10-H5-B2
ATGTTTAAAATCTCCTTTTCTAAAGTATTTCGGATACTACTTTAGCTATTTCACTTAACTTTTCAAGCATATGAACACCGGCTTCCTGTAACACTTTTCTCTTGTATTTAACGCCACCTTCTCCACCCGGTGAAATAATAGCACCGGCATGACCCATAACTTTTCCCTCGGGTGCGGCTTCTCCGGCAATAAAGGCAACCACTGGTTTTTTCATCGGAAAAATATAATAAGGGTATTTGAGGTGATATTGTGAACATATATGCTCTTTTATATATTTGGCGGCAATTTCTTCATCAGAACCACCAATTTCTCCCACCATTATAATGAGATCGGTTTGGGAGTCTTCTTCGAATAAGGGTAATAGATCAATAAAGGATGAACCTGGGATTGAATCTCCACCAACCCCCACGACTGTAGATTGACCAATTCCTTTATTCGAAAGATTATTTACTATCTCATAGGACAAAGTGGCACTTCTTGACATGATTCCTATATTACCTTTTTTGTATATTCTACTATCCATAAACCCTACTTTTGATTTATCTGGCGAGATTATCCCTGGACCATTTGGACCGATTAAAATACAATTATTTAAGCGTGCATAGGAATAACAAAAAAGCATATCATGGACTGGCACACCCTCAGCTACGGTAACTATTAATTTTATCCCGCCATCAATGGCTTCTAAAATTCCATCTTTAGTAAATCTAGAAGGCACAAATAAGATACTGGCATTTGCATCTGTATTTTTAACTGCTTCATCAACACTATTAAAAACAGGTACTTCTTCAATTTCTTGTCCACCTTTTCCCGGAGTCACTCCAGCTACCACTTTAGTTCCATATTCCTTCATGAGTGATGCATGATAACTTCCTTCTTTGCCTGTAATGCCCTGAACAATTAATCTGGTATTTTTATTAATTAAAATGCTCATAATTTCTACCCTCTATTCATTGTTGATACTATATTTTTTACTGTTTCTTCTAAATCTGTTTCCGCATTCAAACCGACATCCTTCAATATGCTAATTCCTTCCTCTCGATTAGTCCCCTGCAGGCGACATACAACAGATATACCCTCAGGTATGCTCTTTAAAGCTCCGGCTATTCCCCGGGCAATCTCATCACATCTGGTAATTCCCCCAAAAATATTAAATAAAATTCCTTTAACATCTTTGTCTTGTATAACTACTTTGATTGCCTGCATAACTTTTTCCGGGGTAGCCCCTCCGCCTAAATCTAAAATATTGGCAACTCCCATGTTGTGTTTATGAAGTAGATCCAGGGTAGATAAAGCCAATCCTGCACCATTACTGATAATAGAAATATTACCCTTTAATTTAATCACCACAAATCCTGCTTTTTTACCCATTAATTCTATGGGATCTTCTTTATCTTTATTGTCTGTATCTACTAATAATTTCTGCCGGTAACTTGCATTATTGTCTATTTCCATCTTTCCGTCTAATGCAACCAAATCTCCATTTTCTGTAAGAACCAAAGGATTTATCTCGACAATCAAGCTATCATATTTTTTATAAATGGAATGAAGTATCTTTACTATCTTTTTAAGTTTTGAAAACATCTCTCTATTGTTATCCACCAAGGGCAACAATCGATTGATATGAAAATCTTGAACGCCTAATAATTCTTCAACATATAATTTAGCAATCTTCTCAGGATGTTTTTTCGAGACTTCTTCTATATCCATTCCCCCGAAAGAGCTAAATATTACAAGCGTCTTTTTCATTTTTCTATCTAAAGCAATGCTTAAATAAAATTCTTGTTTAATTTCTAATTTTTTTTCAACCAATATCCCGATTGGTTTATGGCCTTTTATTTCAGTTTTTAGTATTTTATCTGCTACTTTTTCTACGTCACTTAAATCATCTACTATTTTTACTCCTCCGGCCTTTCCTCTTCCTCCCACTAAGACCTGGGATTTAAGAACAACCGGAACTCCGATGGCTGCAGCTATTTGTTTTGCTTCTTGAGATGTTTTGGCGAATTTTCCTTTTTGAATATTAATCCCATACTTAGAAAAAACTTCTTTTACTTGATATTCATACAGCTTCATCCTATATTATGCTCCTTAATTGAAATATTGAGCTCATTTGACTAAAGAAAATCCTAATTCAAAAGCTTTTAAATTAATGCTCCCGCTGCTTTTAGGCACCCTGTTTAATATTGCCTTTTTTATGCTATCCATGCTAACGATCTTGCTAATACCAACCAGAGCCCCTAAAAAACAAATATTGGTTGGCAATGTAGTACCTAGCTCTTCTCT
>NMQN01000703.1 GCA_003575245.1 Candidatus Atribacteria bacterium 1244-E10-H5-B2
TAAAAAGGTATATGCGGGCTGGGCTGTAAAATATAAATATGAGGGCAGATGTCCTGTTTGTGGTAGTAAATTAAGGGAAATATCTAATAATTACGAAAGGTTACAAAGGATTGAAGAACAGAAAGAGGATTCTGAAGATTCGTTATCCAAGCTAATTAGATCAGATATTTAGACTTTAGAAATTATTACGCAAAAATATTATAATGTATTGGGGGGTATTTAGCGGTACCACCCTAAAAGAGGGAGGGGTAAGGTCATTAGTCAACTTCCCCTTACTCCTCTCTGAAAGGAAGTTGATATAAAATGCGTAAAAGAAACAAAGATTTTATGATGGTACCAAATAAATTTTGGGAGGCGTTGTACTTTAAACCATTACCCTGTAATGAAAGAAGGGTATTCGATTATATTTATAGATATACCCTGGGGTGGGGACTAAAGTTTAAAGATATTTCAACATTTGAGATCTCAAAAAAGTTGGGGTTATTAGGAAGTACAGTTAGAAAGGCAATAAGGGAACTTATTAGAAAACGTAGGATAGTCAAAAATGGTGATATGAAAGGGATACAGACAGATTATACCCTGTGGCTGGTAGGTCAAGAAATACCTACTAACGAGGTAGGTCAAGAAAGGTACGCTGGTAGGTCAAAAAGAGTACATTTGGTAGGTCAAGAAATCCCCCTAATAAAAGACACTCTTAAAGACAAAAAGAAAAGACAGGAGAATTTTTATATGAAATTATCAGGAAAAGAAATTGAAAAGTTGGAATCAGAGGATTGGTACCGAGCAGTTATGTGGAACTATGGTAAATTTGGTATGGAGTACATCGAGAGAACAATAAAAAAATATGATTACAGAACGCGAATGAGCTGTTGGTACTTATACGAGGAAGCAAAGAATGTTAAGAACAAAGAGGCATTTTTTTCACATCTATTAAGAAATTACCAGGAGAAAGAAAAATTGTGAAAATTACTAATTCCGGTGGTTAGGCTTACTTCTCCAGAGTTCCCTGGCTACCGTTGCCCTGCTTTACAATTTTTCCTTGATTTAATGTAAGGCAGGGTTTTTTTTTATAAAAACAAAGGGTTTTTTTAAGACGTTATGGCTGCTATCTGATCAGTAAAAAATTTAATTCGTGCTACCATTTGAGGGGAGTAAAAGAGGACATGAATTATAATTTTTAAGCTGCAGTAAAGCCGGTTCCCCGCGCCAGGCCGCTTTAGGTCCGCTATTACTCCGGGGATTACTACGAGAGCGTTATCGCTGGCCAGAGATAACGGTACACTATTAAAGAAGAACATTGCTTAATAAGGATTGGAAGTGATTTTTTTTTGTTCCAGACGCGGATTTGATACGGAGCAGTATAGGAGCAGTCATAGAGGGAGTATGGCAGAAAGGTAAAGCAAAAGAGAAAAAAAAAGACGCTATATTTTAAGTTTTAAGGGGGGTCTAATTAAATTTAGGTACAATTAGCCCTGCGTGAGACGAATGCCCGAAGCGTAAAGCCCACAATTCAAGGGAATTTAGCGAGGGCTGAGGCGGTAGCAGGGTTAAAAAGAAGGGGGGTTAGAGGGGGGTTTTAGGGGGGATTTAAGGGGGAAGGAATTTTACCCGCCCCGTTCTACTAGTAAGACCATCATACCGGGGAGAGAGATGCGGAGATTAGCCTCATCGATGAGGGACAGGTAAAAAATATTTCTGCTACAGCAAGAAATCTCCTCGAGCATGATTGATTTATTTTGATGATAGTTCCGGGAGTGGATCAGGTGGATTTGAATTGTAGAATGGGATTAGCCCTTTGGGTCCACTTCCGTATTTACCAGCTGGTTCGGTTAGGTCCCATCACTCTGTACGACTACAGGCCTTCGCGTATCGAATATGACCATAAGGGCAACTGAGGAACTAATCCCATTCAGTAATTTATTATAACATACTTTTTTATTAGGCTGCAGCCTAAATTATTCTAGATTTACTGGCCAGGCGTAAAATTTTGCCCTTTACTCGGGATTTTTAGAGAAGTTACGTAGGATTGTAAGCGAAAAATGAAAAACGCAAAATAGAAGGTTTTTTAAAAAGACCGTCCGATAAACTTTATTATGTAAAGAAATGAGGGGGGTATAAGTAGATGTTTTTCGTTGACTAGGATTGACAAAGATAAAAGATAATGTTATAAGTAGTAAAAAAAGAGGGGGACACTTAAATATGCCTATAAGGATGAATGGAATCAAGTATTTTTTGACTGAAGATATTGCTGATATGATACCGCTTTCACAGAAGGCTATTCAAGGT
>NMQN01000010.1 GCA_003575245.1 Candidatus Atribacteria bacterium 1244-E10-H5-B2
TGCCAAATATTACCCCAGGGCAGAAGCCACCCGGAGACTTAAAGAGATATTGAAATTGCGGAAGCAGGGCAAGACCCTGACCGCTATTATCAGCCACTTTAAGGGGAGAGGAGTGAAAAAAGAAATAAATTTAGATATTAAGGGTGAAAAAGTTAGCCTTCAAGCTCACGATGAAAAATCAATCGCTTATATGGAATGGATAATAGGCCTTGATAATTTTAAAGAGGTAATTGCAGAGGTTATAATTGCAATAAGGAAAAGGGAAGGCATTAAGAAATGAATAAATTAGTATCTTTTGTTTTTGCCCTGGCAAGAAAGGCCAACGATGTTTCAAAGGTGGCCTCAGGTGATCTTAAGAAAATAGCCAGGAGAGCTAAGATAAAATTACACGACATTGGATTTAAGGGGGGAAGTTACTATTTTCTAAAGGACTCTTGACATTGATTCTTGAGTGTTTATAATGGAGGTAGATCTTTAGAACTGGTCTCTCTAAAGAATATCAGGGGGTGAGGAAAAACCGCATGGTATTCTTTTTTTTGATTAAAAAGATAAAAGAGGAGTGTTAGGTATAGGTTGTTTCCAAGCACCCCTCTTTTAAAAGAAAAAAAAAGTTTGTATGCCCACAAGCAACCTTTTTTAGTAGGGCAAAAACCTCCTAAAGGTGAGCCTTATTCTCAGTAGGTTATACAGGCTAACACCTTATTTTTATATTAGGGGATTTTTGGGCAGATGTCAAGCATTATTATTGCAGGTGATAGGGAATGAATATCCTGAGAGGCAGATTAGGAAAGAGAAAAATGGCCAAGTTTGCCGGCGTAAAGGTCAAGGACGTGGACAGATCCCTGGCTAATCTGGCCAGTATGGGATATCTGGAATACAGGAAAGTAAAGGGCGGAGAATACCAGTTTATTTTATACCCGGAGCCGGTGAGGGAAATAAAATTGAATAATTAAAGAGAATTTTAGAAGCCTGATATTTAAATACGAATAACTATTGAATTTTGAAAGGAGTTTAAAAGTGGAAATAAAGATTTTAGAGATAGAAAAGGTCCCGGATAATGAAAAACTTAAAGGCATAGCGACTATTGAGATTAAAGATATCGTTAAGATTTCAGGGATAAAGATTTTACAGGGAAGCCACGATCTATATTGTTGCTGTCCCAACCAGAGCCATACCCAGAACGGTCTCCGGAAATGGTCAAATATACTGACCTTTGAGAGAGATTTGTGGAAAGAAATTCAGGAAAAAATTATAAAAGAATATGAGGAGAAGGAGAGAGAGGATGGACCAAAGAAAACAAGAAGAATTGACTAAATTTTTTGAGGCAATTTTTGAAGGGACTACCGGATATATCGATATAAGAACTTTTATTCATATTAAAGATGGAGATAAAAATGAGACTATCCAGAAGGATCACTTCTTCAGGAAAGTAAAGGACATAAAAGATTTAGTTAGAGCATTAAGTAATGAAAATTTTATAAGAGGTAAAAACATTCACTTCGGGGTTGCCCCCAGGACGAAGACCGAAGAGAATGAAAAACAGACCGGCGCAGAAAAAGATATCAAAATGATAAATTGCTTATGGTGTGATGCAGATTGTAAGAGAAAGAATAACCCGGAGCTCCCCACTAAAGAAGAGACCTTGCCGAGAATAGAAAAATTTGAGCTTCCCCCGTCAATTATAGTGGATTCAGGGTTGGGCTATCAATGTTACTGGCTCCTAAAAGTGCCTATACCGATCAAGAATAGAAGGATATTTTTAGAAGTCAAAGGGTTACTCAAAGGATTGGCCCTAAAGATGGGGGGCGATGTAGCGGGACACGATTTGTGCCGTCTCCTTCGGGTGCCGGGAACTTCAAACATCAAGCCAGAATGCCCCATGGGTTTAGAATCTAAGATAATAAAATTTGACCCCAACTTAAAATACGGGGAAGAATTTAAAAAGTTTATGGTAAAAATTGAAGATGTGCCAGAAATGGATATAGATATAAAAGACGTTAAGATACCCCAAAGATTTGAAGAATTATTAAAAAGAAATAAGAAATTGCAGAATACATATCTAACAAGGAACAGACCAGATATTAGCGATCAGACAGGCAGTGGCTATGATATGGCACTAGCGAATATTTTAATAAAAAATGGTTTTAACGATTCAGAGATTGCAGCGATAATAAGAAGCTCTAAGACCGGAACAGAAAAGAAGATAACCCCATCGTATCTGAAAATAACCATAGGCAAAGCGAGGGCCTTTGAGGAGAAAAGAAAAAAAGGAAGAAAGAAAAAAGA
>NMQN01000794.1 GCA_003575245.1 Candidatus Atribacteria bacterium 1244-E10-H5-B2
CGAGCTTTCTAATTGTTCTTTCAAAAAAACTGGTAAAGGAATAAAGGTAATAATGACTAATAAAATTCCTACTATTAAAGAGCCTTTAGTTAAACCAAACAAAGCTCCTCCCAAACCATCGATCCAGGACACAAATAATAAGGAAAATAATTTTTTTAAAAATATTTCAATAATTCTCGCGATTAGATATATTCCCAAAAATATTAGAGCAAAACCTAATATGTTTGCTATTTCCCTGCTTAGTTGGCTATGTGAACTTATATATTCTCCTACCTCTTTAAACCAAAAAATTGCCAGGAAAATAGCACTGATAACTCCTATTAAATTTATTATTCCTCTGATAATGCCGTGACGTATCCCAATAATCATATTTAATAAGATTATTATCATTATTGATACATCTATCCAATTTATTGTCATAAATATTTCCTTTTAATTAGTCATTAGTATTAAATACAAGTTGCAAGGTGCAAGCTCATTCAAATACTCGGTTAGCAAGTTTACCGGCAAATTGTGTAGTAATATGTGATAGGTAACCTGTTCTTATAAATTCAGAACTATAATTTTATTACTCATTACAAATTACTTATTACTGTTCTCTACCCGCTAAACGCTATACGCTCTACGCTAATAATTTTTCGGCTCCTTGTTTCTTTTTTCTTTCCGAGATACGATTCACGAGATACGAGATACGTATTTGCTATATAACTATCTTATTCTCTTATTTTAGCATTAAATTTTGCTATTAGCTTTTCTCTGATTTTTTTATATGTATTTTCCACTTCTTGGTCAATTAAAGTACGGTCTTCGGCTTGAAAAACCACAGAGTAAGCTAAACTCTTATAACCACCGCCAATTTGTTTTCCTTTAAATACATCAAATAAAGTTACTTTTTTAATCAACTTTCCATCGATAGACTTTATTGTTTTAATAATATCAACCGAAAGTATTTCTTCTTTTACTATCAAGGCCAAATCTCTTTGAACTGAAGGATATTTTGGCAAAACACAATATTTAATATCTGAGGGAATGTTGGGTAATAAATTTTCAAAATCAATCTCAAACAAATTCACTTTCCCCGGGATACGATAATTGTTTATTACTTCCGGATGTATCTCACCAAAAATGCCTACTTCTTCTCCTCCCATAATAATCTTGCCATTCCGTAGAGGATGAAAAGCAGGATGATTACCGTGAACCACTTCCCAATTTTCCACTTTTAAACCCTGAAAAATTGTCTCGATTATACCTTTAATATCAAAAATATCTAAAGAAAATGATTTTTCCCAAATATTTCCCCGACCGGTTTTATTTATTGCTCCGGCTATTATTAATTTCTCTTGAGGCAAGGAATTTGGTTTATCAGGGTAAGGTAAGTATATTCTACCTACTTCAAATATTTTAACCAACTCTGCTTGTCGATTAGTATTCCATTTAATAACTTCTAACAAACTTGAAATTAAAGAGGTCCGCATTAAAGAATGGTCTCTGGTCATAGGATCTTTAATTTTTATGGCATTCCTTAATTTATGCCCTTCGGGTATTCTTATTTTATCAAATATGTCAGGAGAAATAAAACTATAAGTTATAACTTCATTTAAACCACAACCGATTAATGTTTCCCTTGCCTGATCAATTACCCTGAATCGGAAATTTTTTCCCTCTTGGGCAATGGTAGTGTTAAAGAGAGTAGGTTTAATCTTATCATAACCATAAATACGAGCAATTTCTTCAATTATATCTATTTCTCTTTCCACATCTCCTCTAAAAGAAGGAGGAATTACTTCGATATATTCTCCCTTATCTTCTACCACTTTAAATTCTAATTTATCTAAAATATTAATAATTTTATTCTTTGTTTTAGATTCATCTTTATCTAAAAGCTGTCCCAATATTCTATTTACTCTTTTTATCCTTAAATTTATCTTGCAAGGCTGATATAATTTTTCATTTGTGTCGATTTTCCCCGAGCTTATTTCACCCATAGCAATCCTACTTATTAAATCAGCAGCCCGATCCAGGGCGTATATTTGTACTTTTTTATCTATCCCCTTTTCAAACCTGTTTGAAGCCTCGGTTCTTAAGCCAAATTTCGCAGTACTTCTTCGATTATTTACTGAATTAAAATAGGCTGATTCTAAAAATATATTTTTAGTGTTTTGATCAATCTCAGAATATTTTCCTCCCATTATTCCGGCAAGCGCTATAGCCTCTTCTGTATCAGCGATAACCAAACTATTGTAGGGCAACTGTCTTTCTACATCATCTAAAGTACAGATAGTTTCACCCGGTCTGCTTTTTCGAACTATAATGGTCTTACCCTTAATTAAATCAAGATCAAAGGCATGAAGCGGCTGTCCTGTTTCCATCATTACAAAATTAGTAATATCTACTATGTTGTTTATTGGCCTAGCTCCTAACAATCTTAACTTCCATTTTAACCATAAGGGCGATTCTTTTATCTTAATATCTTTTATTACTCTTCCGGCATAACGAGGGCATAAATCTTCTGCCTCAATTTTCACAGTAATATCTTTTTCAATCCTTTCATCTTTTTCTTTTATCTTTATTTCGGGAGTTTTAAGTTTATTATTGGTAATTGCTGCTATTTCTCTGGATATTCCCATTATGCTCATCAAATCAGGACGATTAGAGTGTATTTCAAAATCAAATATGGTGTCATCAAACTTTATTATTTCCCTTATATCTTCCCCCAAGATAGCATCTTCTTCTAAAATTAATATTCCAGAAGATATCCCCTGTTCAATGCCTAACTCAGAAGCAGAACAGAGCATTCCTGAAGATAAAACATTTTTAAATTTCTTACTTTTAATAATTCCTATTTGGGGTAACTTTGCTCCATCTAATGCAACTGCTACTTTATCAGAAACCTTCATATTTTTTGCCCCGCAAATCATTTGAAGTGTTTCCTCTTTTATATCTACCTGACAAACAATTAATTTTTTATTTTCAGGGTGTTGGTTCATGGAAGTTATCTTGCCCACAACTACTTTTTCTATCTCAGTAGATATATTTTCCATCCTCTCTAAAATTATGCCATTTATAGTCAATCTCTTAGCAAGCTCTTCAGCTGACATATCTATATCAACATATTCTTTTAATAAATTATAAGAAACCTGCATTTTTTCTCCCTCCCTGTCTCATCGTATTGCGTATCGCGTATTGTGTATCGCGCTTATTTTAAAGCATATAGTACACAGCGTTCAGCACGAGAATAGTTAGCTGGTTAGCCAGTTTACCAGTTCCTGGTTAAAGAATTAATACTAAATCATCAACCCCTAACTAACGTGTTGCTACTATATACTAACGACTAACGACTAATTTAAAATTGTTTTAAAAATCTTAAATCGTTTTCAAAAAATAATCGTATATCATCTATACCATATTTCAGCATGGCAATTCTTTCTGCACCCATTCCAAAGGCAAAGCCTGAATGCTCTTCTGGATCATAACCGACCATCTCTAAAACTTTCGGATGTACTACTCCTGCTCCCATAATCTCTAACCAACCGACGTAACCACAAGATTTACATCCTTTACCTCCACACAATAAACAAGATACATCCACTTCAGCCCCAGGTTCAACGAATGGAAAATATCCCGGTCTAAATCTTACTTTCCTATCCTCACCAAACATCCTGTGCACAAAAATCGTTAAGATTCCTTTTAAATCACCAAAGGTGATGTCTTTATCCACTGCCAGGCCCTCTATCTGATGAAACATGGGGGAATGAGTACTGTCAGTGGCATCGCGTCTATAACATTTTCCCGTAGCAATAATTCTAACCGGTGGTTTCTGATTTTCCATCGTACGGATTTGTACAGGAGAAGTCTGGGGACGGAGGAGAATATCTTTGGTAATATAAAAAGAATCCTGGTCATCTCTGGCAGGATGGTCTTTGGAGATATTAAGTGCTTCAAAGTTATAATAATCTAATTCTACTTCCGGGCCTTCTTCTATCTTAAATCCTAAACTTAAAAATATTTCCTCAATCTCTCTTAAAACCAAATTAATGGGATGAGTAGTTCCTCTATTTAATTTTCTCCCCGGAAGAGTGATGTCAATACTTTCTCCCTGTAATTTTTTTTCTTTCTCCAGTTTTTCAACCTCTACCTCTTTTGTCTCGAGCAACTCTTCAATCTCTCTTTTAGTTTGGTTCAATAACTGCCCAGCTTTTGGCCTTTCCTCTGGAGAAAAATTTCCCAACTTTCTCAACAGGAGGGTCACTTTCCCTTTTCTACCTAAATATTCTACTCTTAATTTCTCAATACACTTTAAATCCTTAACAGTGTTTAGTTTCAAAACAATTTCTTTTTTAATCTCTTTTATCTTATTTTCCAATAGTATACCCTCCTTATCATTAATGGTCCCGATAAAATAAAAAAGGTTTATAATTTTCTTCGCCTTGCAAAGGGACGAAAATTATAAACCTTTTCCGCGGTACCACCCTTCTTGATCTACTTTCTATTAAGTAAATCCGTACTTTCCTCCTTATAACAGTGGAGTACTGGCAAAACTTACTTTTTAAAATTTCAGTCTGCAGTTCTAAAGTGAATTTCAGTTATTGCCTAACTAGACTAAATATCAAGTTAGTTATAACCTACTTATCTTTATTATAACTTTTAACAAAAAATATTGTACAGATATTAATGCGTATAAAAATAAACTTAATTTAAGCCTTCTTTAGCAACTTTCACTACACTAATAAATGCTTCATGATTTTTTACTGCTAATTCAGCTAATATTTTTCGATTGATTTCTACCCCTGCAACCTTTAAACCTCTTATAAACTTATTATAAGGTATTCCTTCATTTCTGGCGGCAATACCAATTCTGGTTATCCACAAACTTCTAAAATCTCTTTTTCTCGCTCTTCTATCTCTATAGGCATAAGAAAGTGCCTTCATCATAGCTTCATGAGCAGTACGATAAAGTTTACTTTTTGCCCCCCAATATCCTTTAGTTAATTTTAGTACTTTTTTTCTTCTTCTTCTTGAGGCAACACTATTTGTCGCTCTTGGCATCCTATTCACTCCTTATCTTTTCTATATCCGAATTATTTTTCTATATGTCATTCCCGTACCCACTTTCGTGAGTGTAAACTGCAGCGGTAATCTATTCTTCTTTTATCTTCTGGTTTCTTTGGGCACGATGCATCGTGCCCCTAATCATGGATCCCGCATTAAGTGCGAAATGCCAAAAATAACGTTTTAATATTTTTAAAAATATTAAGAATACGGTAACAATACTTTAACCTTTTTTACCTCAGCGCTACTAACCGTAGTACCTTTCCTTAGATTTCTCTTGCGTTTTGCAGTCTTTTTAGTCAAAATATGACTTTTATAAGCCTTTGACCTTATTATTATACCTGAACTGCTTACCTTAAATCTTTTTGCTGAACTCTTATGCGTCTTCATTTTGGGCATATGTGTTTAACCTCTTTTCTAGTAATGTTTTTATTATTTAGGCATTAAAACTAAAATCATATTCCGTCCTTCTAACTTTGGCTCCTTTACAATCTTGGCAATTTCTTCGGTATGTTTAGTTATGCGGTCCAATAATTCTCTTCCTAAATCTAAATATCTCATTTCTCGCCCTCTAAACATTATAGTAATTTTTACCTGATTACCTTCTTCTAAAAATTTACATAGATTTTTTACTTTAAAATTGTAATCATGTTCTCCAATATTAGGGCGCATCTTTATTTCTTTCATTCCGCCGCTTTTCTGTTTCTTCTTACCACTTCTATTTTTTTTATCCAGTAAGTATTTATATTTTCCGTAATCAATAATTCTGCAAACCGGAGGATTAGCATCTGGTGCAACTTCAACTAAGTCAAGATTGCTCTTTTCTGCAAGTTTAAGACCCTCCTTTTTGCTTACTATCCCTACCTGTTTACCTTCAAAATCTATAAGCCTGATCTTCTCTGCTCTGATTTTTTCATTTATTCTTAACTTTGGTGTTGACTTAATTCCTATTTTCCTCCTTTACACCGCTTAAGGATGAGCAATACATCAATTTTTATTCATTTTAAATTAGTTTTTTAGCTCAACTTTAAAATATAATTTTACTAATTTTAATAGATAAAAAGATATAGCTCTTAAATTTCCTTAAAATATATACAAACCTTCATTATTTTTAAAAAACTATAACATATTCTTTATTTATAGTCAATATATTGCCGTATTTCGTATCTCGTGAATCGTATCTCGCAAAAGCCAAATAGTCAGAAATATTAAAAAATTAAAAAAATTGTGTGTTTGAATTTATTTTTCTTTCGAGATACTAGATACGAGATACTAACAACGAAATTGTATCGTATATCGCGAAAAGTTAGATAAAAAATACCGTTCTTTTACTTTTTCTAATTCCCCATTAAAATTTACAATAACATAAATCTTTATAAATAATCAAAATATATGGATATAGAAGAATTTTTATATGCTATAAAGTTTTTTCTTTGACCTCTTTTAAAACATCTTCAATAAACTTGGTAATTTTTATCTTCCCTAAGTCTCCCTTTCCTCTCTTCCTTACCGAAGCAAGGCCTTCTTCTATTTCTTTATCCCCAAATATCAACATATAGGGGATCTTTTCCATCTCAGCTTTTCTTATCTTAGCCCCAATTTTATCATTAATCCCGTCTAGTTCTGCCCTTATATTATGTTTACTTAGCTCATTCATTATATTTTTACCGTACTCAATATGCCTGTCAGCAATGGGCAGCAATCTTACTTGAACGGGAGCTAACCACAAAGGAAATGCTCCCGCATAATTTTCGATAAGTATCCCGATAAATCTCTCTATGCTTCCCAAAATAGTTCGATGCAGCATAACCGGCCTTTCCTTGTCGCCTTCTTTATTGATATAGTAAAGATCAAATTTTTCCGGCATAATAAAATCTAACTGGATGGTACCGCACTGCCAGTTTCTGCCTATGCAATCCTCTAAATGAAAATCTATTTTAGGACCGTAAAATGCCCCATCGCCTTCATTTACAATATAATCTATCTTTTTATCTTTTAAAGCTTCTTCCAGACTGCTGGTAGCTTTTTCCCATATTTCATCCGAACCCATGGCATTTTCCGGTTTAGTGCTTAATTCCACACGATAGGAAAAACCAAAGGCCTTATATATTTTATCAGTTAAATCAATTACTCCTTTTATCTCATCTTTGATCTGCTCCGGAGTCATATATATATGGGCATCATCCTGGGTAAAACACCTTACCCTGAAGAGTCCGTGAAGCACCCCGGATAATTCATGTCTATGCACTAACCCTAATTCCCCTATTCTAAGCGGCAAATCTCTATAACTGTGAAGGGTAGTTTTGTAAATTAAAATTCCTCCGGGACAATTCATCGGTTTAATAGCATAATCTTCCTCATCTATCTTGGTAAAATACATATTTTCCTTATAATGATCCCAATGCCCGGATTTTACCCATAATGATTTATTTAAGATAATCGGAGTTTTAACTTCCGTATAACTACTCTTGTAATGTTCCTCTTTCCAGTAATCCTCCAGGATATTTCTTAACACCATTCCTTTCGGATGAAAGAAAGGAAAACCAACTCCCTCATCATGAAAGCTGAATAAATCTAAATCTT
>NMQN01000909.1 GCA_003575245.1 Candidatus Atribacteria bacterium 1244-E10-H5-B2
GGTGGGAGCGGGAAGGTCAGAAGTAATGCAAATAATTTTTGGAATTGATTCGAAGACCTCAGGTGAAGTTTTTATAGATGGTGAAAAGGTTTACATTGCCAATCCTTCTGATGCAATGAATTTCGGCCTTGCTTATCTCCCCGAAGACCGACAGATACAAGGTGCTATTTTAGCTATGAATATTAGGGAGAATATTACCCTACCGATAATAGATAGAACAAGCAGACATATTTTCTTGGATCGTAATAGAGAATTTGAAATTACTGATGAATATGGTAAATATATAGAAATAAAAGCTTCAGGTTGGGAACAGTTGGTAGAAAACCTCTCCGGAGGTAATCAGCAGAAGGTAGTTTTAGCTAAATGGATTGCCACCAAACCACGAATATTAATTATGGATGAACCAACCAAAGGAATTGATGTGGCAACCAAAGCTATAATCCTTATTTCCTCTGAACTTCCTGAGATTCTCGGTATGTCTAATAATGTTATAGTAATGCATGAGGGGATTATAACTGCTAAATTTACTCGCGAAGAAGCCAACTCTAAAAAGATAATTAAAGCTGCAATTGGAACTATTTCAAAGTGAGGAAATTTTGAAATGAGGGATTTATTTAGGAAAAGAGAATTTAATCTTTTTATTTTTATTTTATTTATAATATTTGGGGTTAGTTGGAGAACCCCCAGCTTTTTATATATTAATAACTTTGTTGATATTTTGAATGACACTGCTATCCTGTCTATGGTGGCAATCGGTCAGCTTATGATTATTGTTACAGGGGGTATAGATTTATCTGTCGGTTCCAGTCTCGCTTTAAGTGGTATGAGTGCGGCGCTTTTGAATCAATATCACCCCGGAATTCCTATCTTTATGATTATTTTAATTTCCATAGCCATTGGACTCCTGCTTGGTTCGATAAATGGCTTGTTGGTTTCCCAGGCTAAAATTCCACCCATCATAACTACTCTTGGAACTATGAGCATATATCGAGGTTTGGTATTCGTACTTTGTGGAGGAACCTGGGTTAGTGCTCATGAGATGACCGAGGCTTTTCGGGTGTTTCCCAGAAGAAGTTTCTTAGGTATATCCAGTCTTATATATGCATCGATACTAATAGTAATATTATTTTTAATTTTTTTAAATTTAACTAGAACCGGAAGAGAAATTTACGGGGTAGGCGGCAATAAGATAGCCTCTCAATATGTGGGCGTTAACCTGAAGAAAATTCAATATATTGTCTTTACCTTGTGTGGAGGAATTACTGGTCTTGCCGGATTTCTCTGGGTTTCCCGTTATGCAGCTGCACAGAGCGAAACTGCCATCGGTTTCGAACTTCAGACTATTGCGGCTTGTGTAATTGGAGGGGTAAGTATTACTGGTGGTTCCGGGACGATTATCGGTGTTGTACTGGGAGCCTTTTTCATGGGAATTGTTTATAATGCTCTGACTATGATTAATGTTTCGCCCTTCTGGCAGATGGCGATTCAGGGCTTCATTATACTTTTTGCAATTATAATAAATACTGTTATGGATAAACGCAATCAGCAACTGATGCTAAGAAAGAGAAGTTTTAATGAATAAAGAGAATGATGTTCTTAACATTAAAAAAATCAGAAAAATTTCCTTGCTAAATATTATGTGGCAGTGGGAAATCATTCTCCTTTTTATTTTTATTATGGTTGTAATAATAAATTCTAATCTATCTCCCTATTTTTTAGATTACACTAATCTTATGAATACAACTTTTAATTTTATAGAAAAAGCCATCATCGCTCTTCCCATGATATTTGTGATCATATGTGGTGATATTGACATTTCTGTTGCCTCTATTATAGCTTTATCTTCGGTTTTTATGGGTATGGCCTCCCAAGCCGGAGTTAATACTTTTGGATTGGTTGCAGTAGGACTTTTTGCAGGTTCAGCGGCAGGTTTTTTAAATGGTTTCATTGTAACAAAATTTGGAATTTCTGCGATTGCTGTTACTCTGGGAAGTATGTCTTTATTTAGGGGAATTGCTTATGTAATTCTTGGAGATAAGGCATTTACCAAGTACCCAACCTCTTTTGCTTTTTTTGGACAGGGATACATGGGGAATACTATGATTCCTTTTGAATTAGTCCTTTTTTTTATACTTGCTATAATTTTTGGCATAACTTTGCATAAAACTACAATAGGGCGGAAGGTATTTGCAATCGGAAATAATTCTACTGCTGCTCGTTTTTCAGGGGTACCTGTAAACAGAATACGTCTTATCATTTTCACAGTTACCGGTCTTTG
>NMQN01000189.1 GCA_003575245.1 Candidatus Atribacteria bacterium 1244-E10-H5-B2
CGATTGGTTGATGCGTTCAGTGATGCTTCAATGGTTGATAATAAGGAGAAGATTATGAAGTTTTTTGAAGATGCCGAAAAAGAAGCAAACGATATTCTAAAGAGTAACAATGAATACGGTGAGTAACTTTTTTTTTGGGGGAAGGTTTACGCTTTCCCCCAAAAAATATATTGGGGGATCTTCATGAAAGGTTATAACAAAGCCCATGTAAAGTTCGCATATACTGCATTATTACCTATTCTCGTTATTTTCCTTATTTTGAGATGTTGGCCGATTTTAGAAGCCTTTAGCCTTAGTTTTACTAATCATTCAATAGTATCTCCTAAATTCTCTTTTGTCGGGTTCCAGAATTATATAAACTTGTTTTTAAGTGACCGTGATTTTAAAATATCTCTTGTAAATACTATGTCATTTGTTACATTGACTACAATAGCATTAATTTTTCTGGCGCTCTCAATTACATTAGTAATGGATCAACGAAAGATTAAAAATATTGGCTTACTACAAAGTTTTTTTTTCTTACCGGTAGTAGTCTCGGTAGTTCCAAGTGCCATGATCTGGAAATGGATGTATGATCCTCAATACGGCGTTTTTAACTATGTGCTATCTTTTTTTGGCATAAGTTCGATTGGCTGGTTGGTAGACAAAAGCTATTCGATGTACTCAATTATTCTCTTTGTAGTCTGGAAACGGTTAGGTTATTTCATGGTTATCTTTTGGGTTGGCTTAAAAGGGATTCCTAGATGTTATATAGAGGCAGCCAAGATTGACGGTGCCAGTAACTGGCAAATTACCCGTTTAATTATTCTGCCTTTGTTAAAACCAATAATGTTTTTTTCATTAGTCGTGGCAACGATTCAAGGCTTTACTATTTTTTCGGAAATCTATGTAATGACGGTCGGGTCTCAAAGTGCTCCGGGTAACATAGTCAAAGTTTTGGCCTATGACATTTACGAACGAGCTTTCCTGTTTTACAAAACTGGCCAGGCAAATGCTGAAGCAGTGATCCTCTTTTTGATTGTCTTGGGATTAACCATAATCTGGGGTAAATTGGTCCGAAAAGGAGAATCATACTGATGGCCAAATCAAAAATAAGGTGCAACCCTTCTGATTTAATCAGTAATATTTTATTTTATTTATTGGCTGCGGCAATGATCTTTCCGTTTATCTGGATGGTCTCGACCTCGTTGAAATTACCTCAGCATATTTTGTCATGGCCTCCTCAAATTTTTCCAAAAGTATTTACTTTAACTAATTACCAAGCGGTTTTCCAAAAAGTGGATATGATACGGTATTTTTATAACACTCTCCGATTTACCTTGGTCTCTACTATTTGTATTGTTTCTACCTCTGCTTTGGCGGGTTATGTTTTTGCTAAATACCGGTTTCCGTTTAAAGAACTGATATTTTTAATAATAATTTCGACAATGATGATTCCCTTTCAATGTTATATGGTACCGTTATACATGATGATGGCGAAGATACATGCGGTCGACACCTACCTTGGATTGCAGTTGCCTTATTTGGTACAAGCAATGGGAACCTTCTTTATGCGTCAAAATTTCGAATCTTTACCGGATGAGTACTTAGAAGCTGCTCGTATTGAAGGAGCTTCCGAATGGAGAATCTTCTTTAGTATAGCTCTGCCTAATTTTCGCTCTGCCTTGGGGGGATTAAGTATATTCGTAGTCTCCATAGTCTGGGGCAATTTAATCTGGCCGCTAATTATTACTTCTTCGGATAAGAACTTCGTTCTTGAATTAGGATTAGTTAATTTTCAGCAGCTTTATACGGTAGATTACGGCCTGTTTACAGCGGCAGCTACTGTGGCGATTATTCCAGTTGTTATCCTCTTTATTATTTTTCGACGAAAAATCATAGAAGGGATCACTCTAAGTGGTATCAAGTAGCTTTTAATTTCGGGTTGCCGTCCCCTCCCCTCCGGTTCTGGCAGTCATTACGGGGGGCAGGATTATTTAAAAGGTGATGGTTACCTATATTAAAATTTTCTTGTCCGGCTCTAAAAAATTGAATAGTGCTAACTGAGCTACGGTAAGGGGCAGGTAAAATCTGATTAAAAACCTGCCCCTTCACAAATAAGATTTTTTTCGTGGACTAGGATAAAGGTAATTAAACGTTTTAGAGGTATTTTTAAAAGGAGGGGAAAATGATTAATTTAGGGGACAAAGTAAAAGATACGATTACAGATTTTGAAGGGACTGCTGTCGCTAAGATTATTTATTTAAACGGTTGTATCAGGTGTGAAGTAAAGCCAA
>NMQN01000889.1 GCA_003575245.1 Candidatus Atribacteria bacterium 1244-E10-H5-B2
GCCACCGGATTGTAATGTTTTTACGAGACGAACCTTATGGTAAAGCTGAACAAACAAATTAGAGGAACATACTTCATCTTTTTCTATTCCCTCCTTAAATTTTTCAAACTCTTCAAGAATGTTCCAACAAGCCCTTTGGCAAGTCTTAACCTTCGCTTCAATAAAAATAACCTGTTTGCTCTTAAAATTATTGACCAATAGCACTAAGTCGGCATCTCCAAAATCAGAAAAAGACTGTTCGATCAATATCTTGGCCTCGGATATCTGAAAATTGACTGTCTGATAGGGAAAAGAAACAAAAGATAAAAGATTATTAAGTAGCTGTAAATTATTCGGTGAATATTTCAGCTCATAGCATAGTGAATTAATTAATCCTCTCTCCGAGTATCCTAATATTTCCATTTATATCACCTCTTAAGATTCATTACCATAATTTTTCCCATTGGTTAAGGTATTTACTTAATTCCCGGGCATATTTTTCCTGGATTAAATACCTTAATTTATTTGTCGGGTCATGAGGTCGATTATTTTTACCAGGGGTTTTTACCCACTCATCGAAACCTTCTCTCAACCATCCATCAATTTGGTGGGTTGGCACTATATAGAATTTTAGGTCTTTAGTTGCCATCGCCAAATCCACTAAAACGGTAAAATCTCCGTCTTTAGAAAGATTGCGGAAGATACTGCCATCCTTCTTAACAGAATAATACCACATTGGATACTCTTGAGATTTTGTTTTGACTCTAATTTTTACAGTTTGTTTTTTCCTCGTTGCCAAAATATCGAATGCTGGAGCATTTCGTGGAGCAAGTGCTGCAATTATGCCTCGTTTCAATAATTCAGCCATTACATAATATTCACCAGCATTTCCTATCAGTGCCCCTTCGCCAGCTTTAATCCTTCCTTTCATATTCCCTCCATACATTTTAATTGGTCTATTTAATTTTTTTTTCATAATTCGAGATCCCTCTTGATTTTAAAATACCATTTTCCTGATTCCTGATAATATTTTTTACTTACTATTTATGTCTTCAATCTTTACGGAACCAATCCACTCTTTTATTATTTCTCTCCTCTTTTCTTTTGATACAACCTTAAGTAACATTGAAATTTCTCCTTTACCTCTTACCTTATTGAGCTTTTCTTTCCAAAACTCCGGTAGCCTGTTTTCCGTTTCTATCCTTATCTCTTCCTGTTGTGAAGGATCAAGCGAATTATAAATTTGCTCTAACTTCTTAATCTCTTTCCACCCCTTTAATTTTATTTATAGCTACTTTAAAAACATAGAGCGGTTCTTGAAATATAATATTTATACTTTTTTATGAAAATTCTCTACAATTTCTATTTCATCATCAGTTAAGTCATATAATTTATAAACCATCTGGTCAATCTGATGTTCATATTCTTTTACTTTAGCCTGTTTGGTGGAATTATTTAAATAATCGTCATCTTTAGTTATTGTAAAAATATTATCGGCAAGATTAATGGAAGGTTGTTGGTCAGAAATTTTAGGGATTGGTAGTTGCTCTATAAATGCTTTTTTATATCTATACCCTTCTTCTCCTAGTCCCCCACCAGCATAAAATTGTTTAAAGAAAAAAGTTGCCGGTTTTGAGTTTAAAATTGCAATCAAATACTTTAAATATTTTCCAGTCATTAAAAAAGAGGTTGCTTCACAATAAAACTTGTTATTATCATAAACAAAACTTGGTTCTCTAACAATTTCCGCCCATACAATTTTTTCTTTTTCAAATTCAGAATAATAATCGCAATCTCTTAACTCCCACCAATAGCCGCCTTGGTCATCCCTGTTAAATAAACCCTTACCCTTACCTTTTACATTCTTATAAGAAATAAAATGATGATAAACAGAAGGATAATATTTTTTAAAGAAGTATTCAGGTTCTTCTTTCCCTCTATTTCTATTTGTCCAACCTGATTCAATTTTTATTATCCAAAGTCCTGCCCATTTATAATAGTATTTACTGATATCTCTGCCTCTTAAAATTGGCTTGATAATTTCTGCACTTTTGGGGTTTTCTTTGCATAATTTTTCTTTTGTTACGGTATCAATAATAAATGCTTTATTAAATCCTGTTTTTATCCCAAAACAAATCCTTACATCCCAATTTTTTAACGGAGTACCAATTTTCTCAATCTTTGCTTTAAGATTTAATGCAGCTTCCTCAGCAAAGGCAAAGCAATTAATATCAAGCAGAGATTGTTTTATTTTTAAATTATGGATTTGAAGGTACTTAACGATATCAGTATTTTTTGTAAAATCAGGTTTTATATTAATAATACTCATTATATTAATATCGACAGGTTTTGTTTTCTGAAAAATAAGGATATTTGTATCTACTGTTGTTTCAAAAACCTTATATCCATTAAAATTAATAATTTGTTTTAGTGTAGTTTTTTCTTTAAAGAATTTTCGCAAATTATGACCATATTTGGCACGCATCCATTTATTGCTTGAGATAAAACAAGAAATACCTTTATCTTTTAGTAACTGATAACTCTTTTCATAGAAATAGGTATAAATATCTGATGTAGAGTTATAAACTTCATATCCTGCTTTTTGTAAAATTGGTTTTTGTTCTTTTATATCTTCTTGCCTTATATATGGAGGATTCTCAATTACAACATCAAATCCATTTCTAACTCCAAACATCCAATCAGGATCAAACCATTCACAAGGTTCGCCTGAAAATGGATTCCATTGTGATAATTTAACTGCTTGTGAATCCCCACCACCCCAATTTAACCATTTCAAGCTTCTCATAAACATTTTATTTTGTATGTTTTGAAATTTCTTTTCAATCGATGTTTTTTCATCTCCATAACATCTAAGATATTCTTCACGTAACTTTTTTAATTCCCTTATATTATCAGCTACTTCAAACAATTCTGTCTGTGAATTCTTCCTAGGTAATCCTATGAGTGAATTAGCACATACAAATTTAAACTCCAGGTTTGGAAGAGAGTCAATTCCTCTATTTTCTTTTGAATCATCAACTTTTTCATCAACAATAAGCGATAAAAAGAATCTTAATTTTGAAATATCAACCGCAATAGGTTGAATATCCACACCGTAGATTGAACTCTGGATGATACCCAATTTATGTACATAATTCCAATTTTCTGCTTCAATTTTTTTCTGAAACTCTTTTCTTACTATGGCATTTTCTATTTGTGATACCTTTTTAGTTAGCCATTTTTTAGAATCGGGGTCAATTTTTTGTAATATTAGTAACATTTTCTGAAGAATACCCATGGGAAATGCACCACTCCCACAAGCAGGGTCAATAATTTTTATAACATCAAGGGCATCAAGTACAGTGTCTTTTTCAGATTCATTTAAGTCAACTTCTTCTTCCTCGTAGGCAAGTAAAGAAGATATTTCGCTCTCCTTAAGATTTGTTTTGTTAAGTAAATACTGTTTTAAACTTTCATCAACCATATATTCCACTATCGGCCTGGGGGTATAATAACTTCCTGTTGATTTACGAGCAGTATTACCCGTCTCAGGGTTGATTTCTGCTAAAAGGTTTTCAAAGATTCGCCCTAACATCTCCGGTTCAATAGAAAGTTCAACATCTACCGGAGTATTTTCATCAATTGTAAAGTTGTATATTTCGAAAATATCGAATAATTCCTTTAGCCAATTATCTGGCACCTTCAAAATATTGATGTATTTAGATATTCCAAGTTGATCAACCTGATAATAGTCATTATATTCAGGCATAAAAAGGCCACCATTTAGAAAAGGTATTTGTGCCCAGGGGGGCAATTGATACCCCTTTTTTCGTTCTTTTATAGGTGTATTAAGTGTTTCGAAAAAGAGGGGTTCAAGGATGTTATGATAAAAACCAGTTTTTTGGCTAACCGCTTTTGAAGATAGAAGTTCTTCCGGAAGTAAAGGGGAACTTTTGTCAGAACTTTTCTTCTTTAAAAACCAGCAGAAAATCAACCTGCCAATTAATCTTACTGAAAATTCTTTTTTTATTGTATCATCAGAATTAGATGGCAACTGAAGGCTGCCTTTTTCATCGTATTTTGTTCTGCCAATCGTTCTCTTTCCTCCCGCTAATTTTGTAAAAAGAATTGCTATTTGGGTGTAGAAATCCTTATTTACTACTTCTATAGAAAATCTATTTTTCAGATCTTCAAAATATTTAATCCTACCTTTTTTAATTAGATATGTTTCGGGGGTATGTGTTTTTGTTTCCGGTCCTAAAAAGAATGAATATCTATGAGGATTAGAATATTCCTTTTTGACTCTCCTTCCTTCTTCCCATTTTAAATCAATTGTAACAAGCGATAGCCTGTAGTTAAGGGAACTCTCGGAAATAAATAAGATCAGAGCTCTTTTTATGCCATATTGTGCCAATAACCGGAAGGAATCCCGAGAGAGAGAAATTCTGGGGTCATTTTCTGAAGGGTGAGTTATCTGGTATATATTCATCTCCAAAGAACGGACTTCACCAATTTTAACAATGCTTTGAATAAATTTGGGTTGAAAACTAACTTCTATCTTTTCATCATATTCCTCAAAATCTTCCGGCAAAAGCTGGTTTCGGAAAAAATTTATATACTGGCTAGGGTTATAAGGGTTTTTAAAATCAATAATTTAAATCAACTCCTCTGATAAGATCAATGATTCTCTACCTTCATCAATTTTCTTTTCTCTATCAATAATATTTAGAAGGTAATTATGGGGAACTTCTTCCTCAAATTCTTTAAATTCTTTATCAAGATTTTTTAAGTCGATTGTTCTAATGGCTTTTGCATATCGATCAGGTAAGGCATCCAGTTCTTTTAAAACATAATAGAGGTCTTCTAAATAATCTTTTTTTTCTGGAAGTTTTGTTTTTAGGGCTTCTACTTTGTCTATTGCTTCTATCTTACCTCTATTTAAAGCGATCTCTTTCCTTTTAGAAAAAAGGTTATCCTTTAATTGTGCATAAATTGCATCAAATATTTTACTTGTTTTTTCTGCCTTTTCAGAGATTTCCGCTTCGAATATTTTAAATGCCTCAGCAGCACCCAGGGGGATGCATTCTTTGGGAGATTGGCTAAATTTAAAAACATATTCATCACCTTTTTTACCAAATACTACTACTCCTGAACGATCTTTCTTTGTTGTTCGTCTAATTCTCGACCTTTTAGAAATATTTAAAGCTTCTTCAATAAGTTCTGGTTCGGTTACGCGTAATTTTTTAATAAAATTCTCATATTTAGTTTCAGGTGATAGTTCCTCTTGATTTTTAAAAGCCTCCCGGAATTGTTTTGCAAAGAAAGTTCTAAGTTCTTCATCTTTGGTGAGTACTTTTGTATCTTCACCAAAAAGTGCATGTACCATAGCAATTTTTAAGGTAGAAATCTGCTTAACGCGGATTTCTCTTTCGCCTGTTGCAGTGGGAAAGAAATTATAAATAAAAAGTTCCTCAAAAACTTTTTTATTAATACGGTTTATTCGTCCAACCCTTTGAATTACTCTTGTTGGATTGTAAGGAATATCATAGTTAAAAACAATACCAGCCCGGTGCAGGTTAAATCCTTCGGAAATTGCATCTGTGGCTATTAATACATCAAAATCATTTTTTTGGATTTTTGCTCCTGCATCAAAATTTTCTTTTATTGCTCTTTTATTTTTTTGGCTGGCATCAGAAGAAGAATATTTAAAAACCCTTAAATTATGCTTTAATTTTTCAAATAAATAATCAGCTGTATCCGCGAATTCTGTAAAGGCAACTATTTTTCTATTAGAATCTTCCCTTAATTTTTGTTTCACTATTGAAGTAAAATGCTCAAGCTTTGGGTCTTTGGGAAAGCCATTACTAAACCATTTTTCACGTATATCTTTAAGTATTTTAATATCTTTCTCTACGTCTTCAATAAATCCTTTTCTGATTTCCTTTTTATCAATAAGCCATAAACCTTTTTCTTTGTAACTTTTTAACTCCTCATCTAATATAATATCTTTAAGTTCTTCATCTATGTCTTCTCCTGTAGCTTCCAAAAGAGCATCCACATCAGGTAATTTCCCTTTTTTATATATCGGTACTTTCCCTACTCTTTCATACCAATCATGGATAATTTCAGAAGATTTAATTATAGAATCTAAGGTTGACTGGAAAGCATAGATGGAACTTTCAAATCGGCGTACAATCAAACGTCTCATAAATTTGGCTAAATTCATTTGGGTCTGCTTCAACAGATTTTCATCAACACCCATTTCCTTAGCTATTTTTTCTCGGTATTTCTCAAAATTCTTTATATAACTTGTTGGCATATATCTTGCACCAATAAATCCAGCTTCTTCGTCATCTTCAGGAGCAATAGTTTCCAGTGTATCTTTATAAAGGTCGCTTAATTCTTGTAAGTCATATTCGAGAAGTTCCGGTTCATTAACTTTGGGGAAAAAAATGTTCTGTTGTTCTAAATCTTTTCTGTATTCTTCTATGCCATCCAAATCTAATCGGGACCGCCTTATAACGAGGGGGGACAAAATATTTCTAATTTCATCAGCTACTTTTTTTATACGAGCAGTAATAGCAATATCACTTTCTCTCTTATCTTTTTGTATTTCTTTGATTTCTTTATACTCAGAAATAAGTTTTTTAAATTGATAGGAAAGATTATCAACTGTCTGAATGGTTGACCTTGTAGGAATTTGAAATAATTTAACCATAGAAAAAATATCCTGTGGCCGGTTATTGAATGGGGTAGCAGATAGCAATACAATTTTGTTGCGCTGGCAGAGTTTATGAAGATTAGCATAATCTATGGTAAGTTCATTCCTGTATTTGTGAGCTTCATCTATGATTAATAATTTCTCTTCATCTTGATCACTTTCTTCTATGGCTTGCTCAATTTTCCCGCTACTATATACTTTAGCAGGAAATTCAAAATCGAAACAATAGTCTACCCATTGGCTTTTTAAATGGGGTGGCGCTATAACGATGGTCTTAATATTAAGATTGTAGGCTATCGCTGAGGCGATAATACTTTTCCCTAATCCCACAACATCAGCAACAATAACCCCATTATGCCGTTGAATGACATCAAGGGCTTTCTTCACAGCATCAATTTGATATTTAAGATTTATATATTTTCCCCTTGTAATTTCAGCCGGTAGCCTTATGGAATCTTTTATATGTTCGTCAAAATATTCCTGTAATACCCGTATATATAATAGAAATGGTTTGGGGAGTTTATCTATCCATATTTTTTCCACTACATTGTATAAAAACCCATCGATATTATTTTTGTCTACAATTGTAACAGAGTTTTCCCATAAATCCCGGAATATTTTATAGGCTTCTGAAAAGTTTATTGAATCACGAAAAACTACATTAATCTCAAATCTACCTCTTAGCCCTGCCCTTGATAAATTACTTGAACCGGTAATGACTGTTCCGGGATAATCTCCGCCTTGATTAAATTCTTTCTGGTTTTCAAAAATATATAGTTTAGCATGATTCGGCTGTAAAGTTTTTTTAATTTCCAGCGTACCATTTTTTATTTTATTTAAAAATAGCCTAAATGCTTCTTGTTTTTCTTCCGAGTCAAAAAAATCAGTATCATTAAAAAGGGTAACCAGGGATTTATAATA
>NMQN01000339.1 GCA_003575245.1 Candidatus Atribacteria bacterium 1244-E10-H5-B2
TTTCTTTAAGATCTTTTCTATTCTCGAATGCTTCAAATATATCCTGCCTATCTTTAAGAGGCATAACCCCCCAAAAGCAATCGAGCCGAAGTCCCATTTAAGTTAACTATACCAGAAGAGGAAAGGATTCAGCATTATGAAGAAACTTTATTGGAAGAGAAAGAAGGGATTTTTAACTGGATTTTAGAGGGATATAAAAAATGGAAAGAGAAAAAATTAATAACTCCTGATGAGATTAAAGAGGCAACCGCAGAATATAAAAGCTCTATGGATGTGGTTGCCGAGTTTATAGAGGGATGCTGTGTAGAAAGTCACCGGGAAAAAATTACTACCAAAGAGCTATATAAAGCATATAAAGATTGGTGTGAGGTAAATGGCGAGGATCCAGTAAATAAAAAATCATTCGGCAGGCGATTAGCTGAAAGAGGTTATAAGTCTATAAAAATTGGATCACCTAAACAAGAGCGTGGCTGGTTAGGAATTGCTTTGAAGGATGAAGAAGCCAATTTACCTTTTAATAATGATTAAAATTAGGACGTTTAGGACATCAAAAGGGCAAATGAGGGTAACTCTCTTATGAGACAGAAAACATAATATTAACAGTCACTTCTTGATTTAACGTCCTAAACGTCCTAAAATAGATTTTAAAAAAAAAGGCTAAATGTGCTAAAACGCTTTAGATATAAGTATTATATAGATTTTTATTAAATTCAGTAAAAAAACTGATTTTGAAAAGAAAAAAGTTTTGAAAAGAAAAAAGGAGAAGATTATGCTAATTAACAAAGAAAGTGAGAAACATATCCGGAATCTTGCCAGGTGTCTTAACCGGCTTAATAAACCTTTTAAAAAGCTCGGGAATCCTTTTACTCTTTCGGAACTACGAAAGACTAAGGATCTACCCCAAGTTAAAAAGGATAGTATCTTTTCTGATGTGATGGGCGAAGTCTCTCAGCTCTTATCTGAATTGGGGATAGATTATAAAGATTACCCGGGCGGATATAAAGATTGGGAAACAGTAACTTTATACCAATTTAACTTAGAAAAAGCGAAATTGGAAAAACAAAATTTATTGAATAATAACAAAATAAAAACGTAGAGAGGTTGAAAAGGCGTATAAAAAAATCCAGAAATATTTTCGAGACAATAGAAAGGAGAATTAAAATTATGGCCAGAAAAAAGAGAAGTAAAGAATCGTATTATGGCAATGCTCCAGAAGCACGCAGAATGCAGAGGGCTAATCTGATACCAGGCGATCAAAAGAGAAGAAGAAAAATACAGGGGGCGAGATATGATTGCTGGTGGGAACTGTCTGCTATTAAGGATAAGCAACTTATTTTTGAAGCGTATGAGAACGATAGAGATTATAAAGATGTGCCCGAAGAGGAATTGAAAGGCCGAGACTATCTTAATAATTGGTGGAGCGAGCTGGTCCTTGAAAGTAAAATATCTATCTACAAAAAAGTGATGTCCGGGCTTACTAAAGAATCGAGGTCAGAGATTTTTAAAGATATGGAGAAATGCCTAAAAGGGAAGTTAGAAAGAGGGATATAAGGAGCAGAATAAATAAATGGATAAATCCAAAGAAATCCAATTGGAGAAAGATTCTAACCAGGGAGATCCTTGCCTTAAAAATGAAGATCCTTTTGAGGTGCTATTTAAAAAAGCGGTAGGTGAAATCAGTAGAAGATATAAAGCAGGCACTATTGAATATATCAGAGAGCACCATAGGAGCCTTTACGAGCAGACCGATCAGGCAGAAGACCAGCTTAATGAAGTTTGGAGAGCAGGGCTTAAAGGGGAGGCCACTCTTAAAGAATTCAGGGGAACTTTAATAAAGTGGTATTCACTTCATATCAAGGGAATCGAAATCTATGAATGGAGAAGGGAACAGGAGGCTTTTAATACAGATACTACGCAAGGGAGGCAAGCGGAAATAAATGTCCAATAATAATGGAGACTTAATGGGAAACAAGATTATTAAAAGAGATGAAAAATGTCCGTTAATAACGGAAAAAAACGGAGAAAAGCTAACCGATAAATCGATAAAAATCGATAGATAAATGACCGTTATTAACGAGGAAAACCGTGAAAAGAAAGTAAACTTTGACGAAAAAGGTAAGTTTTGTAAGGGGAATACTATCTCTGGAAACAGAAGAAACCGTAGCCAAACCGATAAATTAATGACCGCTTTAAATAAATAAGGGAAAAAAGGTTGCGATAATAACGCAAAATATCGCAAAAATAGGGTCAGATAAATCGGAGAATATCAGAGAA
>NMQN01000493.1 GCA_003575245.1 Candidatus Atribacteria bacterium 1244-E10-H5-B2
GTTTCCCTATCAATTATCCAACCGCATTGATTATTTTGTTTCCATTTAACTATAACTTTTTTCTCAAAATTAAAAGGTTTTATCTTCCAACCCATTGATATGGGGCTAATCTGTAAATTAAGATTTTCAATATCCTCATTGTATTTCTTGGCAATATCTTTAGTAGCAACTATATCTTCACCCTCATTATAAAAGTTTATTATAATACTAATTATAGTTGCATTGTCTGAAGTCGCTTCGTCAACAGCCCGACTGGTTTCTTCTTCTTTAACAAATCCCTCAAACTCTTCTATCCTACTTTTGTCGACTAATAATAAAACTTTATACAAAGGAGTTAATATCTCCCCTAACCTCCATTGGGTTATATTTTTATGTTTAAGAAATTCTTTGTTATAGTATTCTGCCCTAAATAGAGTTAATGAGTTTATTAGTCTCTGTTCTTCAGCTAAATCAAAATCACCTGTTACCGCAGGGAAGACATTCCTCTCCATCTGAATTTTAATACACCTATCTTCAATTGCGTCGGGTATATTAGATGTAGTGCAAATAATTGTAGGACCAAATACATTATGAAATTCAACTTCGTTTTCACCTTTTTTATCCCTATTTACTCTGGGGACTACACAACCTCTTTGGTATCTACTCATTATTATTCTGCCTACGTCTTTGTCCATGTCACTTCCCCAAAACTTTGCTTCATCTATTACTAAAGCATTTTCAAAATAATCTGCAGTCCTAAATAATACTGGAGCAGTAGGCATTGCTGTAAAAAAGCACTTGTAAGCCAATTTTAAAGCAATTTTACCTGCCCTACTTTTACCTGTTCCTTTCAGACCCACAAAGTATAGATAAGGAGTAACATCAAGTTTCTCCATCAGATAGGTATGCATTATCCAAAGTCCAAAGATTAGATAATATATCTCATCTGGCAATTCTAAATAACTTTTGATATATTTTTCTATTTCTTTTAGTAAGCCAGCCCATATTATATCTTTATCTATTTTTAGGACATCTATAGAAGCATATCTCATTGGTAAGTCTTGTCTGGGTTTATAAATTTGTCCTGTTCCATCAGTCCAAGTCTCCGATAATGCTAATTTATTATCTTCGTTCTTAAATAGATATTTTTTAACTCCATCATCATCTATTAGATGGATTATGCCAGGTGGGAATGTTTTTGTTCCAGGTTTTTTTTTCTTCTTCTTTATGAAAGCCTTCGCCTTTTTAATCGTTATATTTAGATATGATGGAGTTATCTTCTTTTCAGTGCCGGTCTTAGAGCTTCTTATTATCGCGGCAATCTCTGAATCAGTAAATTTATTTTGAATTAAAAAATTTGCCAGGGCCATATCATATCCGCTGCCACTCGGATCCTTTAAATCTGGCCTATTTCTCTTTAAGTAGGTATTCTGTAATTTTTTATTCCGCTTTAGCAATTTATCAAATCTTTCAGGGACCTTAACATCCTTAATGTCGATATCTATTCCTGGCAGATCTTCAATTTTTACCATAAATTTCTTAAATTCTTCCCCGTATTTTAAGCCTGGCTCGAATTTTATAATCTTAGCTTCTAATCCTATGGGGCATTCTGGCTTGATATTTAAAGTTCCCGGCACCCGAAGGAGCCGGCACAGATCGTGTCCAGCCATATCACCCCCCAGTTTTAGAGCCAATCCTTTGAGTAACCCTTTGACTTCTAAAAATATCCTTCTATTCTTAATCGGTATAGGCACTTTTAGGAGCCAGTAACATTGATATCCCAGCCCTGAATCCACTATAATTGACGGGGGAAGCTCGAATTTTTCTATCTTTTCTATCATTACCTCTTTAGTGGGGAGCTCGGGCTGTTTCTCCCTCTTACAATCTGCATCACACCATAAGCAATTTACCATTTTGATATCTTTTTCTGCGCCGGTCTGTTTTTCATTCTCTTCGGTCTTCGTCCTGGGGGCAACCCCGAAGTGAACGTTTTTATCTCTTATAAAATTTTCATTACTTAATGCTCTAACTAAATCTTTTATGTCCTTTACTTTCCTGAAGAAGTGATCCTTCTGGATAGTCTCAATTTTCTCCCCTTTCTTAATGTGAATCAGGGTCCTGATATCAATGTATCCTTCAGTCCCGGTAAAAATTGCCTCAAAGAATTTAGTCAATTCCTCTTGTTTTCTTTGGTTCATTTTCTCTCTCCTTCTCCTCATATTCTTTTATAATTTTTTCCTGAATTTCTTTCCACAAATCTCTCTCAAAGGTCAGTATATTTGACCATTTCCGGA
>NMQN01000114.1 GCA_003575245.1 Candidatus Atribacteria bacterium 1244-E10-H5-B2
CAATGAATCTATCCCTCCGCTTACTCCGGCTACTACCTTATCTTCTCTGACCTTTTCTTTAATATCTTTTATAGATTGTTGGATAAAAGATTCCAGATCTTTTACACTCCCCACGGTTGATACTCCCTTCTATCTATTTACCATTACGAATCCATTGCTTTATTCTATCCCATAATTAGGTGCTTCTTTAGTAATAATTATATCGTGAGGGTGACTCTCTCTTAAACCAGCAGGGGTAATTTGAATAAATTTAGTCTTTTCCTGTAATTCTTTAATATTTCTAACTCCACAATAGCCCATTCCTGAACGCACTCCGCCTAATAGCTGAAATATGCAAGCAGAAAGTAGTCCCTTATAAGAAACTCTTCCTTCAATTCCTTCGGGAACCAGTTTGTCATCTTCTGCCTCTTCCTGAAAATATCTATCTTTACTGCCCTTCTTCATTGCTCCGATCGAACCCATCCCCCGATATTCCTTGTAACTTCTCCCTTTATAGAGCACTACTTCTCCCGGACTTTCTTCTGTCCCGGCAAATAGACTCCCAATCATTACCGAATCAGCTCCTACGGCTAAGGCTTTAGTTATATCACCAGAGTATTTTATGCCACCATCAGCAATAAGAGGAATGTGATATTTTTTGGCTGCCCTTTTACATTCTTGAATTGCTGAGACCTGAGGCATTCCTACACCAGCAACCACTCTGGTAGTACAGATCGAACCTGGTCCAATCCCAACTTTTAAAGCATCAATCCCGGCTTTTATCAAACTTTCTGCGCCCTCAAAAGTTGCTACATTACCTCCTACTAACTCTATATCAAAATTCCGTTTTATTTCTTTTATAACTTCAATAACCCGGGTAGAATGTCCGTGAGCAGTATCAACTACTATGATATCAACTTTGGCATTAAGTAAAGCTTCTACGCTCTCCAGTGTATCCCGAGATATACCTACTGCAGCACCCACCCTGAGCCTTCCTTTAGCATCCTTGCAGGCATTAGGAAATTTCTCGACTTTTTCGATATCCTTTATAGTAATAAGTCCTTTCAAAATGAATTTTTTATTTACTATAGGTAGCTTCTCAATCCTATTTTTATGCAATATTATTTTAGCCTCTTCAAGGGTGGTGCCGAGTGGTGCAGTAATCAGGTTTTCTTTAGTCATTATTTCTGCTATTTTTAATCTCTTGTCTTCTTCTTCTAAAAATCTGATATCTCGATTAGTTAAAATTCCTACTAATCTTTTTTCTTTATTTACAATTGGGATACCGGAGATATGATATTTAGCCATTAGTTCGATTGCTTCTCCCACACTTTTCTCTGGTGAAAGGGAAATAGGATCGACAATTACTCCACTCTCTGATCTTTTAACCTTATCTACTTCTTCTGCCTGTTCTTCTATGGACATATTCTTATGAATAATACCAATCCCACCTTCCCGGGCAATGGCAACAGCCAACCTAGATTCAGTGACTGTATCCATAGCTGCACTAACTAAAGGAATGTTTGTTTTGATATTCCTACTAAAAATGGTAGAAACGTCTACTTCTCGAGGAAGGACAGTTGATCTTTTGGGGACCAACAAAATATCATCAAAGGTCAAACCTTCAAAATTTAAAAATCTTTCTTTTTCCATGATTTTCCCACCTGAGACAACCATTCATGAGCAGTCCCTTCAAAATCCGTAATTGTATCTTTTACCTTGTCCCCTAAATTAATCATTCTTTTTCTCCTACAGTAGTACTAAGCACACACCTCCCATCCTCTACCGTTAGCAGACCTCCTTCTATGGCTACAATCACGTTTTGCAATCCGTAGAAGAAAGCATAACCCCCAACAGCACTTGCCGTTTGGCCAAACTGTTGGATTTGTACAGAGGCCTCTGCCCTCGCCAAATCTGATGGGTATCTAAGTACCGCTGTCGGGATACCAGCCTGTTTAAAAGTCCAGACTACGGCCGCCGTTTCCATGTCTAATCCACCAACTTCGTGGACTTGTCCGTCATAATCGCCCCACACCGCGTTAACATCAATTGTGTCTGGATCCATCCTGTATAGTTCAGCCCAGGAAGCGTTCAATTCATCATTGGCGACGAAATAATTGCTCGCTACTTGGACGACACCCTTATACAAACTTGGTTGGTAGGGCAGTCCACCCTCCGCCCACAGCTCCTGAAATCCAGGATCCGCTATGGCATCATCGAATCCTTCGGCGAGGAGCTCCGTCAGTACAGGGTCTGTTGTGATCCAAATGGGCTCGTGATCTCCATCAAAGAAGGTGCCTGTTTTCGGACCCCAAGTACCCATTCCAAATGGAGAGAACCCTTCCGGCCCGTATAGCCCTTGGGCAGAAAAAGCAACCGCGTATGCAGAATATATATCCATAATCTTGCTTCCTCCCCAGACCGCACCACAGATACCACCGTGGGTAACCAAATCCGGACGGAGTTCCTTAGTTAGTGTATATAGTATCAGGGCGGGACTAAGGGTTGCATTTTGCATACTGATATGCGTTATACTCCCCACTAATCTAGTCTTAGGACCGGTTTCCCAGACGTAGTAAACCCTACCCAGTTCGCCCTCTATTACCATTGGTCCTCCGTACATTGTGGTCATTAGCTCCTTGAGTTGCTCCAGCTCTCCTCCAAATGCTGCGGTATGGTGTATTACTATTTTATCTTGCTCGGATATCCCATCGGTAGATCCTACAACAACAAACATACTAGTTAACAGCACTAATAAAAATATTATAGCTAGTACTTTTAACTTTTTCATAATTTTTTCTCCTTTTTATTTTTTTTAATAAAATTGAAACGCAAGTTAAAAATCATTTCTCTATTACTTCTCTAATATCTATTTATTTAATCACTCTCCTTTATCTCAAACTTAGCATCTTCTCCATACTTCTCTTCAAATTCTCCCCATATATTTTTCCACTTTTCGCCCTGCCCCCTGGTAGAAACTTACTAGGAGACCGGAGAGCAAGGAACGGCAACCCGGAGAACTCTGGAGGAATAAGCCGGACCGCCGGATTTCGATTCTCTACTTTAAAATAGTCTCCTGTAATATTTTGTTTAGCATCTCTTTTTGGCTTTTGTGGATCCTTAGATTAATGCTCACGTATCCGTTATCATCTACCGATATATTTAACGATGAGGGACTAAATGTCTCCAGCGGTTTTATAGGCTCTAACTTCTTTTTCTTAACTGGCTCTAATCTCCTCGCTCCGGTCATCCCTGAAAAAGACTTTTCTATCAAAGAAGAAATTATCGCAAAAAAGGCTTCCTCGTTCTGTAAATATTCTTCATTTAATAAAATCTCGATAGTCGATATCCCTCTCACTTTATCGCTATAGTCTCGAATGAAGGCCGGGGGATTCTCCAGTTCTGCGTATTTTAGTTTTAGATAGAGCTTTAGGTTATCCCTAAAAACAAATATTCGACAAAACATTATTCCCTTATAAGTCCAGCGAATATAAGTCTTTAGGCAAGTTCTTTCGACCCCTTTTTTGATACCATTTAAGCAATAATCATCAATTTTTTTATACAAGTCCAAAAGCCAATCTGGCTTGTCTTTAAAATAATATTGTTCATCAAATTCCACTTTTTCCAGTCTCCTTTCGTTAATTTTATTCTTTCTCTCATCGAGGTCCCTCCCAGGTGGAGAGAAAATATTAGAAAAATCGTCCTCTTTCTTCATTAGACTAATCTCCTTTTGGAGGGGTAGGTTTTTAATCAGATTTTACCTGCCCCTTACCGTAGCTCAATTAGCACTCTTTAATTTTGAGAGACTGATAGGAAAAATTTTGATATAGGCAACCACCACCTTTTAAACAGCCCCACTCCCCCCTATAGACAAAAGTAACCGAGTACTCTTAAAAACCAAATGCCTCTCCTATGCAAGAGGAATGAAATTGAACACTCGTTATTTAACAGAAGGCCCCATGTGTTAAATGAAAAAAGGGCCACCTAAAAGTTTTAAGTGCTTTTTAGATAGTCCTTCCTCTCTTCCTGCTTTAACCAACCTAGAATGATAGATTACAGCTCAACCACAAATCAAATTAATAATTACTCTAAATTGTGTTTTCTATCTACTAACTAATTGTATCGGGCCAACTGGAAATAGATTTACATTTATTTCTTTATGGTTATAGTAATCATTCACCTTTTTTACTATATCATTCCATTGACTATATATTTCTATTTTTTCAGAAAAATATTCTCTTACATCATATTCATTTAAATCTGGAGTATAAATTATCACTCTCCGTTTATTTAATAAATCTTTTAAAAAATTACTCCAATCATAATACATCGGCATACCCTTTTGGTATAAATTATGAACTCCTGCTCCTTCCGAACACGCAGAAATAATTATAATTATGCCATCTTCTCTAATAAATCGTTCATTCGTTGAAAAGTAAATATTTAAAGATTTTAATAATTGTGTCAATTCTGTATCTTCAGGATAATTATTAAAAATTGCAACATCTGATGTAAATGGCAAACGAGTATCTAATACTTTACAAGCAAATTTTACTCCTTCTCTATGTGCTTGTATTGGATGGCCAGAAAAAATTCCCGCAATTTCATATCTAGAATTGGGAACTATATTCACAATAAAATCCAAACCCACCTTCATGGCAATTTCTTCAATATCTTTTCTGCATCTATTATTATTGGTAGATAAAATATCTTTTAACGAATGCTCAGGTTTAATTTTATGATTTGCTATAATCGTTTTGATACCTGCACAACCAGGTACTACTATCTTACAACCTCCTGAAAAACAGGTATTATAATGAGGTAAAATTGAGCCTATTGCTATTTTAAAATCAGCATTCATTAAAAATTTATTAATATATATGGGTGTTTCGCTACTCGATTTACCTATAAATAAAAGATTATCATAAGGATTATGATTTAAAATTTTATAACGAGTTATATTTTTTTTACCTATTTTTTTTATTAAATCAATTCTATTCAGTGGTCTATGAGCCCCAGTGGCAACTAATATTGAAACATACTCATCACTAATATTTGCTTGATTTAATTCTTCCAATATATGTGGTAAGATTAATCTTGTAGGTGTTCTCCTGGTTAGATCATCGATTAATATCAATATCTTTTTCTTGTTTTTAGCGATATTACTTATTTTATCCATTCCAATTGGGTTCTTAAAGGAATTAGTTATATCTTTTTTATTTAATTTTTCACTATCTTGAATATTACAAATACTTATATTCCAATTATTTGTGATAGGTAATTTTTTTACTGTATCCCCATACCAGCTAGCCCATGGTATTTTTATTTCTTCCATTCAATTTTAACCTCCATAATTATTAATCTACAAAAAAATAGTTATGGGAAAAACTAGAAAAATAATTCAAAAAAAGGGCTATGAACTAGGATGTTTCTAAAACCTAATAACTTATTTTTCAAAGAGTAGGGAAAACTAATTTTTCGAAAAATATGCTAACTTAACATCTGTAATTTTTATCTTAAAATAATAACTGTGGCTATGCTATAAAAAATACTTACTCCATATCAACATTTTTGGAAAAAAAAGATATTTATTTATTACGTACATTGAATCTATACTAAAATTTTTTTAAGTAAACAGGCTTAATAAGTTAACAAGCCTTTTAAATGGGTTATATTTCTTCACTTACAAATAAACTACTTTTCCAGATTTAATGCTTTCATGAACAGCCAAAGCTATTTTAGTAGATTGTAATCCATCTTTTGCACTAGGATATCTCCAAATTTGAAAATCACTGATTAATCCCCCTTTCTTAAGATGTCTTACAGCCTCTATAAAATGTCTTAATCCATCTACCGAGTATCCACCATGGATTGTATTGCCCAACTGGTCTAATCCCTCTGAGTAAAATACATTATTTGGTATAATTAACCCCTGATCTGATAAGCAAACTTCAACTCCCCTGTTTTGTGTATCATTTTCCCAAATACCCTCAGTTCCGATGATCCTAAGGCCTTGGTTAACTAATGATGGAAAATCTTTTGGCAATATCATTGAGTTGGAAAAAAAGATATTAACATTGTTACCATAAATTACTGATGCTTGTATATAATCATAAATATCAATACCAAGATTCATAAGCTTACTCTTTCGCCCAGTTGCATAAACTGATTTTACCTCACTTTGAAGAAACCATCGAAATAAATCATAAAAATGAACTCCTAAAAAAAATGCTGGAGATGTTTTGGATGTCCAACTAAACCATTCAGTTGGCACATCAATCCGATCTTCAATCCATGCATAACCATAACAAATTTCTCCCATTCGGCCCTGTCTAATCAGTTTTTCTAGTAGAATATGATCTGGATCGTACCGTTTGTGAAAATCCACTTGAACAAAGATATTCCTTTTTTGGGAGTGTTCAATAATTTCTTCGCAGCCCTCAATGGATATATCTAGTGGTTTTTCAACTAAAATATGTAACCCACTATCGATAGCTTCTAAAGCTATTTTACGATGTAAAAAATCAGGAGTAGCAATACTTAAAGCATCCAATTTTTCTCTATTTAGCATTTCATGATAGTCTTTGTATATCTTAATATTAAAAGTAATTTTGTTTTTTTCCAATATTTCTTCTTTCAAATCCGCCAGGGCGACAAGTTTTACTTTTTCTTCTTTTTCTATCTGTTTTAGTGCTTTTAAATGGTAGGAACCATAGATACCTCCACCAACCACTGCAACTCTAATTTGTTCCATCACTGAGAACCTCCTTTTTAAAAAATATTTATTTATTACTTTTTTTCAAAATGATCTTTAATCATAAGAATTTATTAATTAGAATTTATGAATAAAGATAATACTTCATGAGAGGATATTGTCTCAATATATTTTGGTTTTTATATGGTTTAAAATTATATAATAAATATAACCTCTCATGAAGATGATTTTTTATTATTATTTTTTTATCATAGATTGATAAAACTATTCCATCATATAATTTTTATACTCTCTAAAACATTGGGTACAAATGATGCACATAAGGTAAATACTTTTTAAGATAGTTTTTATTTGCTTCGTCGCCACCTTCAATATTAGCACTAGACCAAATTGGAGGATTAATACCCTTTTTAAGAAGAATTTCAGCAGCCTTAGCAAAAACTAAATTTATTGCAAAACAAATTGCATATGTGCTGCTAGCTCCAATTGTTTGTTTAAACCCCTCAAATTTAAGTACAGAATCACCAGGTGGTACATGCACATCAATGACAATATCCGCCAACTCATAAAGATTTTTATTGCTCGGATGCCTACTCGGGATATCAGCAGCAACACTATCAGAAAATTGACGAGATGTTATGGCGATAACCTGAACCTCCATTTTTTTAGCAACTAATGCAGTATCAATGGTGATATGGTTTATACCATTAACATTTATTATGATAAGTACATCACCTGTGTGTACCCCATAATAGGGTAATATTGATTTAGCTAATCCTGTTGTTCGTTCAATATTTGGGTGACTATCAATTAAAGAAATTCCAGCCGGAAATAAAGGATTAACATTTGCAAAACCACCAGCACGCCAAAATACTTCCATTACTCCCATTATTGAATGAGCACCACTCCCGAATACATGAATCAAACGATCTTTTTCGACCATGGAAGCCACTAATTCAGCTGTTTTTTCTATTGATTGTTGTTCCTTTTTTACAATGTTCTCAAGAATATTTGTAATACTAACATAATATTGTTCCATAATATTCATAAATACTAATCCTCCTATGATTAAAATTTTTGAAAGAGCTCGTCTATCATTTTTGCATTGTACTCTTCACCGCCAAGTATATGACCACTTCGAAAAATAGGTGGTTCTATACCTCGAGCAATACACTCCTCGGTTACAGCAATCACCAAAGTGCTTGCTATGAACATTTGTGCTACTCCAGATACCGGTGCTACTTTTTGTACACTTCCTGGCATCTCTATAGCTGCATCACCTGAGGGTTGCTTACAATCTATTACAATATCTACAACTTCGTGAAGATTCTTCTTACTCGGATGCCTAGCATAAAAATCAACAGGAACAGCATTTGAAAAAGCGGGAGATGAAACTCCTATTACCGTAAGACCTTTCTTCTTTGCCCCAAGTGCTACTTCGATTGCGCAACAATTAATCCCATTGGGATTAGCAATAATCAATACGTCACCCTTGCCAACGGGGTATTCTTTTAGAAGAGCTGTACCAAACCCAGGGGTTTCCTCACAGAAAAGTACTGTATAAATACTCTTTATATCTGTAATTGCAGGAGGAACCCATGCTCTTATGGGAGCTAGTCCACCAGCTCGAAAAAACATTTCTAAGGTAAACAATTGAGAATGACTTCCAGGCCCAAAAACATTAATTAACCGTCCCTGGCTGATAGAATCTGTCATTACAACCGCGGCTTTCCTAATTGCCTCAGATTCTTCCACAACAATTTTTTGTATAATATTCCTTATAATATTACCATATTTGTTAAGATTCTCCATATTATCTCCCTCTGACATTTTATTATTATCCATTATAATTACCTCCTCACAAATTATGTTTAATTTACTTACTTAATATATTTCTCTTTATCAGTTAATCTTATTTTTTTATAATTTTTAGAATTTTATCTATAATATCAACACAAATTTTTATCAAGCATAGTGAATTTTTACAAATTTCACTATTAATAAACAAAATTCACATTATAGAGTCTACATTTTGCATCACAACCTTCTAAAGAAGTTTTTATTTTTCTTCGATAAAAAATCAAATTTCTCAAACTACTCGAATATTATGCTTTTTTTTAAAACAAGTATAGTATTTCACTCAAAAGAATTAAGCAAAACCAAACAGTCTAGGCAAAAAAAGAACAAAATCTTGCCAATATACAACTATAAATAATACAATCGCTTCCATGAAGATAAAAGGCAAAATTTCCCTAGATAAAATATCAAATGACACATCTGCTAATTTTGCACAAATAAATAAAGCAGGACCAACAGGAGGTGTAATTACAGATATACTCAATCCTAAAGTCGTCATAATACCAAAATGTAATGGATGTATTCCAAACTCCATTGCTATTGGTAATAATATTGGCACAAGAATAATCATCCCTGAAGCAACATCAAAAAAACATCCTGTCAATATAAAAATAAAAATTATAATTAATAAAAATATTTCTTTTGTAGAGCAATAATTCATAATAGTTATACTAATCTTTTGAATAACTTCCTGTTCTGTTAAAAAATATGCTAATCCTTTTGCCATTGCAACCATTATACTTGCAACACTTGATGTAATTCCAGCTTTACGAAGAATTCTTGGTAGATCTGATAACTTTAGTGTTTTCAAGATGAAAAATCCAACAATCAGTGCATAAAAAATAGCAACCACCGATGCTTCAGTAGCAGTAAATATTCCACCTAAAATTCCACCCATAATTATCATGGGCATACCTAAGGGTATTAACGCAATTTTAAAATAATGAATTATCCTTTTAATATCCGCCTTTTCAGAAATAGCTATATTCTTAATTTTGGCATAAATGTAGCAATATATTATCAAAATAATACCTAATACAATACCTGGAAAATAACCTGCCAAAAACATTGCACCTATTGAAACATTTCCAGCAATTAAGGCATAAATTACCATGCTAATACTTGGTGGTATGATTGGTCCGATGACTGAAGAAGCCGCAGTGACTGCAGCACTAAATTTTTTAGTATAACCTCCCTCTACCATCATTGGAATTTCCAATGCACCCAAACCTGCTGCATCAGCTAATGAAGAACCGGATATTCCTGCAAAAAAAATACTTGCCAGTATATTCACATGCGCCAAACCTCCAGGAATAAAACCTACTATTTTCTTAGAAAATTCAACTAGTATATTAGTTATTTTTGTTTCTGTCATTAACTCACCCGCCAAAATAAAACCAGGTATTGCTAAGAATGGAAAAACATCCAAGCTAGTAAACATCACTTGAGGAATAACAATTAAATTTGCCAAATTATTTGTTAAAAATAAATAAAACATAGCTGTAATACCAATAGCAAATGCAATTGGAAAACCTAAAAACATAAAAATTAGAAGAACTATAAAAATATACAAATTTTGCTCCCGACTATGTTGTTATAACATTTTATAATAAATATGATAAATAAATCATATTAAATGAGTTAATTATCGTTTAGTATCTATTATCCTATATATTAAACCTAAAATCATGATAATTGAACCAATTGGAATCGCTAAATATGGATAAGCCCTTGATATTTGTAAGGCAGGCGTTCTTTGCCGATAGGTATAATTAAGTAACTCGAATCCTTTCCATACGACTACTGTTAAATATATAATAATAATTATATTTAAAATTGTTCCATAAATTTTTTTGATTTTTGGTGAAAATTTAGAGGTAATGAATTCTAATTTAATATGAGAATCTTCAAAAAAAGCAACACCAGCACCAAAGAAAAGCATACTAATAAACATATATCTTGCAAGTTCATCAGTCCAAAAAAAAGGTATTCTTAATACAAATCGGGTAAAAACTTGTAAAAACAATGCTACAACTAAAATTAAATAGAATGTAATCACTAAATTCGAAATTACATTATTAAAAAACCAACGAAGAACTTTTTTAAATAGATTCATTACTATCAAATCCCCCCAAAATTAGCCAGAAATCATTGTAAAAAATTTTTTCTAATTAATACCAAGTTCTTATTAAACCTTAAATTTTTAATAAATTATACATGTAGCTTGCAAATAAATATTTTATATGTAGGACAGGATATATTTTTCGATGTATCCTGTCCTACATATTTTTAGATCTATAACTTATCCAAAACTTCTAAATACTTATCTAGATATTCTGCCCCTACTTGCTCTTCTATAACTTTTAAAGCTGCAGGCTGGATTATTGCTTTGAATTTTTCTTTTTCTTCTGATGTAGGAGTATAAATCTCCATATGTTCAGCGAGTGTTGTTAATCCTCTCCCAAAATTATTAACATGACTCCCGCCAAGGTAAGCTTGATCTGCTTTATGTGCTGCTTTATCTATAACTTCTTTAAATTCATCGGAAAGCGAGTTGTAAAATTTTTCACTAATAATTATTGGCTCTATACCTGCTATATAACCCATATTCGTTAAGTATTTTTGTACCTCATATAAACTGTATAGCATTATAGTTGAGAAAGGATTTTCTTGTCCATCAAGCAAACCTGTTTGAAGGGCACCATATACTTCATTCATAGACAATGGTGTAGGAATCGCCCCTAGAGCCTTAACCAATCCAATAAATACTGGGCTTTGCTGAACTCTTATTGATAGGCCTTTCATATCCTCTGGAGTTTTAATAGGTCTTACATTATTAGTAAAATTTCTAAATCCAAAAGTACACAACGAGAGTATTTTTATTCCAGTCTCTTTTGCACATTTATCAGCCCATTCTTTCGCAAAATCAGTTTCCCAAAACTTAACCACATCATCGGAATCCTTAAAGGCAAAAGGAAGGGTCATAATAGCAGCTTTTGGATAAAATAAACCTAAAACTGAATCTGAAATGGCTGCCATTTCGAGGGTTCCCATTTGAACTCCTTCTGTACTTTGCCTTTGATCCCCTAATTGAGCTGAAGAATAAATTTTGACTTCTAATTCTCCATGAGTCTCAGCTTCTACAATCCCTTTAAACACTCTTCCCCAAGCTTCTTCAACTGATATGCACATATCTGAACTAGCTGGGTGAGAATATCTTATTGTTGTCTTAGCAAATGCAGAAAGGTTAAAAACACATAAAGTGAATGCTAAAATTAGAAATATAGATACACCAAATTTCTTAAAATAAAGATTCATAATTCTTAATTCCTCCTCAAAATTTATATTTACTGAATTTAAATTTACTTGACAAATATCTCTTTATTTACTCTAATTCTCGCCTCCTTTTACACTATCCAAAATCTGAATCTAAAATATTGATACAGATTTTTGCTAATTCATCTAGAATCCTCATAAATTTCATGATGAATTTGCAAAGCTACCATTCGAATTCTATTATTTTCTTTTCACCTCCTTTCAAGAAAAGCTTTATTTTTTTCGGTTAAAAACAAGTAATAGCTTTAATTTTCCGAAATCCATTAGGTTAATCCTTTTTTTTAATCAGATATGGGTAAGGTTAGATAATTAATTTATCTATACCCAGAATTCTTCTGTTTTGTTCCATCTTCCTTGAGTCCTTAAATTGATAAAAATATCTCCTTATATTAATACTTTAAAGATTCATATAAAATCCTGCCATCAACGATGGTCATTTCAATATTTATATTATCATCAAAAACAGCGATATCAGCCTTTTTGTTTTTCGCCAAGATACCAATCTGATCTTCTAGCCCCTGTATTTTGGCAGGATTATAGGTCACTAATTTTACTGCCTGACGGATATTTAGGTCAACAAACTTTATCATATTTCTTACTAGTCTATCTATAGTGGAAACACTTGAGGCAAACGATGAACGATCTGTCAACTTGGCAACCCAGTTATTCTCCTGGGTTGGGATTTCAAATTCTTCTGGTATATCTGCTTCAACAATAACCTCCAATCCCGCTAATTCATACTTACCGGGTCCCATCCCTGCGGCATTCATTGAATCTGTGACTAAACATACCTTGTCCATTCCTTTGGAATGGAATACTAGCTTCATTAAACTTGGCGGAAGGTGATGCCCATCAGCAATCAATTCTGTTGTCAGCTCATCAATTAACAAAGTTGACTCAATGACCCCGGACACGCGATAAGCTTTAATTCGTCGCAATCCGGACATGCCGGAAAACATATGCGTAACATGGGTATAACCATTTTCTACTGCTTCAATGACTTGCTGATAGGTTGCATTGGAATGGCCAATGGTTGCAACAATTTTTCTTTTCCTTAATTCCTGGCCTAATTCTAAACCACCTGGTACCTCCGGTGCTGCGGTTAGCCTGATAATGCTGGGATATTTTTCTAATAAAGGCAGATATTGTTCTGGTTGTGGTGGACAAATATACTTCGGATTTTGAGCACCTTTTTGTTCTAAATTAACATAAGGGCCCTCTAAATGTATTCCTAATATTTTTGACCCTTTTAAATCCTTTTGCATCGCTTGAGTAATACAATCCACAGATTGAATAATTTCATCCCACGGTCTTGACAATGTAGTTGGCAAAAAAGATGTAGTTCCACATTTAACTAATCCCTGCGCCATTAGCTGTAAGTCTTTTTCTGAGCAGGGCATGACTGACCCACCAAATGCTCCATGAAGGTGTGAATCAATAAAACCAGGACTAATATACATCCCTCCAACATCAATCACTTTTGCATCATTAGGTATTTGAACTTCATCGACCTTACCAATCTTTTCAATAAACTCACCTTTAATTAATACACATCCTTGCTCTATTTCCCTAAAAGGTGTAATCAATGTACCATTAATGAGGGCAATAGGATTTACCATTCATAATATCCTCCTATTCTAAATTAATAATCTTACCCTTGAGAATGAGCTTATTTCAAATATATTGAAGACTTATCATCTAAAAAAACAAAACAATTATCATGTTTCTTTAAAATTGAAGCCGGACATTCAGGCGAAATATCATCGCCTTTAAAACAGTTTTTCACTGCTTCTGCTTTGCGTTTATCTGGAACGGTGCAAATAATATATTTTGATTTCATGATCTGTTTCACTGACATAGAGATTGCTTTTTTAGGAACATCATCGAAACTTTTAAACCAGCCCTCAACAAGTTGTTGTCTTCTGCAGGCATCATCGAGTTCCACAATAATATAGGGCTTTTCGGTATTAAAGTCAGCAGGAGGGTCATTAAAGGCTAAATGTCCATTTTCTCCGATACCAACAAAGGCAACATCAATCTCCTTTTGTATTATAATCTTACCTAAACGTTCACATTCCGATTCTGGGCTTTTAGCCTCTCCTTTAATTAAATAAACATTTCCTAGATGTACTTTATTTATTAACCTTTCCTTTAAATATTTTCTAAAACTCGCTGGATGAGTTCTTGGAATACCTATATATTCGTCTAAGTGAAACATGGTAGTCTTCGACCAATCAATAGAAGAAACATCTGTAAGATTTTCTAAAAATTCAAATTGTGATGCGCCAGTTGCTACTATAAAAGTAGCCTCACCTTTTTCCTTTATTGCATCTTTTAATATTTTAGCTGCTTTCTCTGCTGCAGCTTTACCCATACTATACTTTGTTTCAAATGTTTCAATTTTCATTTTACAGCGGTATTCATTATCATCTTACCTCTCCTTTATTTGTTTCTTTAGCTCTTTCTTTTTAGCCTGATAGAACTGGGAAAGCTCTTTATTAAATGTCTCCTCATCAATACCCAGAATTCCAGCAATCTTCTTGATCTGTTTCTTAGAAGGAATAAGTCCTCCTGTCTCAAACTGTGAAACATAGATTTGTGTTATATCTAACAGGAGAGCTAGGTTTGCTT
>NMQN01000051.1 GCA_003575245.1 Candidatus Atribacteria bacterium 1244-E10-H5-B2
AATAGATTTTAATTTCCCTCAACCTAAATATCCTTATTTTAAAATGGCATCTCTTGCTATCCCAGCGATCCAGAAAGATTTATTTTTTAGATATTGCAATGCTTTATCTGGGGGCAACCCCACAAATCTTCTAATCTTTAATTCGCTTTCTACTTCATTCATGCCATATCTAAATAATTCTTGTAGCCAGTTCTTGACACTATCTCTAAATTCGCCTACATAAGATAGCTGTAATTTTTCCACTTCCCGGGCATTCTGGGATTCCATTATCTTGGCTTTAATAATTGATTTTTTAAGTGCCTCCTTTTGCCTAGTTAAAATCTCTCCAAGTTCCTCTTTAGCTTTCACTTCAAAGTTATCTAAATTCTTAACTATCCTGGTAAAATTACATTTCTTTTCATACTGATTAGTTTGTCTTTTTAGCTTGGCCTGATAATCTTCTTTAAAGCCCACACCTTTAGGTTTAGGTTTAGGTAAAACTATCCCCTCTTCTTTGGCCGGTATTTTAAGAAATCCCCGGACCCATTCTTCCTCTGCATTGATCAGCCCTGCATCAACCAACATTTTAGCGATTTTAGCCTTTGCTTCCTGATCCTCTTTAATAAGAGATTCAAATTTAAAATAAGGATATTTAGGTTGAGGGAAATTAAAATCTATTAACCGTTTTATAACCTGTTCCCGGACTATGGTATCTTCGGTTTCTGCACCTAAATAATCAAGGACATAAATAAAGATATCGAAATGAGTTTTAGAGAGTGCCCAGCTCCCTTTCTCCCCGGTATCCATTAAGAGAGTCCCTACCAATAAGGATCTTGCTATCATTGCATTATTTATATTAAAAGCATCCTTATAGCCGGCCTCTCCCCTTCTGACAGCTTCCATGAGTTCAGCCTCCAAGCCTTTAGGCATAACTATCGCGGTATCGGTCTGAATATTCTTCAATATCTCTAAATATTCATCCTGTTTAATCTTAGGAGTCCCTGATTCATAACGACCTATTACGGTGGGCTGGCCAAATTTCTCCAAAAAGATATTCCAGAATCTTTGTACAATATCATTAGAGAAATAATATCGGTAGGCAGCCCTGAAATCGCTTTCACCATATAAGCTGTCTGCATCATCATCGTTAGGGTTATAAGCAAAGAGAATAAATTTATTTACAGGTAACTGTTTGTTCCTTCCTTCAATCAAGCCTTTTTCTAAAATATTGCCATGTTCATCACATTTAAACATATAATTTACAGCTTTCCGAACCTTGATATTATCAATACCGATCATCCCTTTGAATTCTCCGGTGGGAAGGACTTTATAATTTATCTCGGCTACTGAATAACCATCACGCATGGCATTCCATATCTTTAGAAGAGTATTATTTATATTTCCCTTCATATCAGAGAAACAATGTTCTATAAATTCGGCCTGCCTGATTGCATCCTGATCATCCTCATCTTCCGGCCTTATATTCCAGGGTGTAGATAACCGGGCATGCTTCTTTAGCATAAATATAGCCTTAACCTGACCATCCCGCCTCTGCATCTTTCTGTATATTTCCAAACCCTTTTTCTCTACCAAGTCATCAGGATTATAGACAGGAAGATCACCAATGCCCCAAATATCAGTTCCGGAATGAGATATTTCACCCATCTCCGGTCTAACTAATTTCTTTATAGTGTCCTTAGTGTTTTGGAATATATCTTTTAAATCCATGAATCCCCTTTAGAAATAAAAAAAGAGAGCCAAACAAGAAGTATTTTAAACTTCTCATTTTGGCTCTCTGTGATTAATCAAATCGTCAAGTATATTCCGGTGCTCGAATAAGAATATTTATTTTTTTTCAGAATAACATAAAACTATTTATTAATCAATTTTTAATTCACATAATAATAATTATGAATCCTCTTTACCAATCTTGTTCGGCACTTGGTCGTTTCCCGGCACCTTTCCCTTCGATTATAGACTCCGATTCTTCCAGGGCAGTTACCGCGCCATAACTGGCCATAGCCAGACTGATAGCTAAATCAATTTTTTTAGTCCCCGATTTTTTAACAATCCTCCAACCCCTGGTAGAATAGATCACTTTACAATTGATAAGGGATTGCCTGATTTCTTCCGATTCATAGAAATTTATCCCCTGGCTTTTAATTAGGTTAAAAAGGCATTGAGAGAAGGCTATACAATTTCCCTGAGTCTGAGGCAATTCCACCATATTTATCTTTTCTTTTTTAAGATCTTGGCTCAATTGAATGGCCTGATAGGGATCGAAGTATAAACTTTGAATATCATAAATCTTAGATAATTCGATTAAATATCTTTTGACATCATCAAATTGTAATTCTTCTGTTTCCAATGGAATATAAACTTTGTGGTCCACCGAAAAAATTTTATTATTAAATTTCCCTACACCACAAATAGCGGTATAGTCGTTTCTATATCCCACATCAAGCCCCACCCATATAGGAATTTTTATCTTCGGTTTTTGGATTAATTTATAATCGATACAAGCTCTAAAATCTTCATCAGTTATAAAAGAATCTTCTTCGCTTACCCATAAATTTTTATGAAGTCGTTTAAACAAATTGGGCCTCATGCCCGGCTTATGCTCCTGAGAATCAAGATATTTCTTCGTTACAAAAGAAGAAGGATTGGCCTCTTTTCCCTGTTTGATATAGAAATAGCTTTCCGGAGTATTGCCTTTTTTTGATTCTTTAACCAGATCCCACAAAATACCCTCTTCTGACCTTCCCGCGGTAGAGGTTACCAAAATTAAAGGGTTTTCATAAGTCGGGGATAATTGCAGTTCTTCAAAAAAGAATCTTAGGGAATCTGTATCAAAAGAGGCCAATTCGTCAATACAAATTAACAGGCAATTAAGTCCAGCGCTTGACCGGTAAGATGAACTCAGACATCTTAAAATTGAGCCAGTCTTAATCTTTTCGATATAATCAGCATGGATTCGGCATTGTTTATTGAGTTTAGGATTCTTCCTGATCATAGAAACAATCTTCCGGTAAGTGATAAAGCTGGATTGGTCTTTGCTATTGGAGCAAATATAGATCTCTCCAGACTCCTGGCAGATTAAAAACCAACTCAAAACTATTGCCGAAAAGGTAGATTTACCATTCTTCTTGGCCAGGCTTACGACAATCAACCGGGGCCTGTTCTCATAGAAGCAATCTGTAAAAATTTCTCGTTCCCAGCCCTGGAGCCTAATCAATTGTTCCTTTTTCTCCGGTAGATAGACCTCTTTTTCTGCAAATTGAATTATATCCCTTTGATATTCCGGGATAGAAAAATCCTTACTTTCCCCGGTCTTTGCTCCCTCTGGCCATCTCTTATCGGGGAGTAAATTTTTAAGTTTCTTTTCTTCAGCTTCCGGACTATTAGCTAGATAGCTTGACTTCGGTCTAAACTTTTTATTTTTAGCCATATTAATTAATCCACCTCCTTTCCTTTAAACGGATAAAACACGGGACTATATCGGTTTCCACCAACATTCGTGGCCCCATATTATATTACCATCATCAAGCGTAATTTTAACAAATATACTATCCACCAGTTCTGCTTTCCCAGACATTCTAATCTCCCTTATATCCCAAATCCGTTAATGACCTCTTTATTCTCGTCATCATCAATCCCGATATATCTGAAAGTTACTTTAATATTCCGGTGGTTCAATAGGTTAGAAATCCTCTCGATACTGATTCCCTGCTTTCGCAAGTGATAGCCAAAGGTCTTTCTAAGTGTATGGCCTCCAACCTTATGCTTGATTCCGACTTCCCGGCACCAGGAATTTATTAACTGATAGGCTCTGATTCGGGTAATTGGCCTGTTCTTTTTTGATTTCTCGTTAGTGAATAGATATTGGTCCAGGTCAAATATACCGGTCTTTTTTAGATAATGATTCAAGGCATCTTTAATCTGCTTATTAAAGAAAACCTTCCGGATCTTTCCGGTCTTCTGCTCTTTGATATCTAAATGGTCTCTTAGATCTCCCTTGCTGTCTTTAACATTTGTGAGTTTCAGGGATAATATATCCCCAATCCTTAGGCCGGAGTTAATACCAAAGACAAATAACAGATAATCCCGGGGATTTTTCTGCCGGTATAAGTTTCCCCTGATCTGATTTATTCGATTTTCTGACCTGATCGGCTCAACGATATTCATAACTTTTTTACCTCCTATATTTGCTTAATCTATCTGACTAAATTTTAACATAGGTATAATAAAAAAACAATATTGTATCAAAATAAATTCAATTATTCTGTAATCCCTATTTTGTATAGCTTTTGGAATTATACACAATACACATTGTGTTAAATACAAATCTCTCCGGATCATACTAAAAAATTAAATTATTCGTAGCCTCTCCGATTGATGAAAAAGTTTTTATAGACTCCTTTTTGGCCTTTTATCAAAAATAACTTAATGAGCCACTCCGATAAACTTTTTGCGCTAGAGCCACTCCGATATTTTTTTTTATCGGAGTGGCTATCTTTGTAACCCTTATAAATTAACGATTTTATTTTTTCGATTTTTTCCCTGTTTTAGCTATCGGAGTAGCTCTGCTTAATCTATCTGAAAAATATGTAATATAGGTTAAAATAAAAATCAGAATATCCCTTTTTATTTATTTCCATATACCCTAAAATTGTTATTTTATAAGACTTTCGTAATTATACACAATCACTATTATATCGAATAAGAAAAAATCAAAAAAACCCTGTTTTTGGTAAGATTCTATATCCGGTTTTCAGGCCTTAAATTGCCTTTTTATTTAACAAAAGCATCTTTTTCAATTCACATTCCTACAATTACCCAATTAGAACAAAGAATTTACTAGATTTTGGCTATCTTCTTGCTAATTTCTTCAACAACATTTACATTTACCGCTTATTCCTTTCCATAAAACAAAATAGCCAGACTAAAAAGTAATTTCTGCTTTTTTAATCTGGCGATCTGGTCGCTCTGTAACTTATAATCTATCTAATGCTTAAATCATCACACAATAATCATAGCATTTCCGATTACCTATTTATTTTATTTTCACTATTATTTTTTCGAATAATTCAGTATAAATTAAATTTATGGTCCCACACCTGGAACATTTAATCTCAATTATTTTTGCCTCATTAGTAATTATATCAAATCCAGGTATTCCACTGACTAATTTTCTATTGCAGGGTTCCCCCCGATATATTCCTATGCACCTTATCTCTGATTTTTCGATATTAAGTCACACCTTTATATCGCTATTCCATCCCCCTTTTATTTTCATTTAGAAATCAAACTGCCCAATGCTTTTTCAATATAATTATATCCTTATATTCGGGAAAAGTCTATTTTTAAATCACCACCTCAATTATATAATAAACCTGCTCCCCGGAAGAAGATATTCCAAAAAAACCAGAGAGCAGGTAATCGGCAACCCGGAGAACTCTGGAGAGAAAGCCGGATTACCGGGATTTCATTTTTATTTCCACTTCATTTTACTGCCCAAATTATTTAAGGTAAAATCGGCAATAACTTGGTATAATTTGATTATAAATTTTTTAATAGCCATCAGCTCACCGCCTCTAAATTTTTTCTCCGTTCATTCCTGAACATCTTTTTCTTATTGACTCTTCTATCCTTTTGGAAAGTTATATAGGGAATATCAATAATTTCTCCGGTAACTATCCTCTCCTTGACTTTTTCAAGATTAGTGAAATACAATCTCAACCGCCTCTTACAACTTTCAAAGGTAACTATAGAAGTATAACTGGCAAAGTTCTCGGCATTGTCTTTAAGTATCCTAACCACTAACATCAGATCACCACCTTAATTTATTTATTTTATTCCTTACAAAATATCTTTTTCCTTTGGTCAACTTTTCCGGCTTCTCTAAAAATATCATATAGATTATTTGACTTAAAAATAATAGAAATATTAACCTTAAAAAATATATCATCTTTTACTCCCTTTTCTTAACAGATAAAAAATGTTAAGATAGAGAGGTCCGGGGGGCCTCCAAAGAATAAGATTGTAAGGATTCAACTTTCAAATCTTATTCAAAGGGGATTCCCTGGTCCCCTTTTTCTATTCAACCGCTTAATTTATTAAATCGCTCAGAATAACCATAACTTGCGATCTTACGCTTTCGCTTATATTCCCGGTTATATTCCTTAATCTTTTCCTTATTCTTTTCTATCCAAAGTTTTCTCCGGAGCAAACAGGCCTCTTTATTCTCCTGATAATATTTTAGATTCCTTTTTTTAATTCTTTTCTTATTTCCCTTATACCATTTTTTAGCAAGCCTTTTTAAATATTCTTTATTCTTTCTCCGGTAATCTTTAGAATAAATGCTCCGATTCTCTTTGTTAGCTTTCAGATATTCCCTATTCTGTATTAGTATTTTTTCCCTGTTCTGATAGTAATGTTTTAAACCTTCTAGGCTCTGGCAGGCTTTGCATTTATTACCCCGGCCATTAATATTACGCCTTTCTTTCAAAAACTTGAAGATCGGTTTTGTTTCTCCACACTTCGAGCAAGTCTTAAATTGTATAGGTTTTATACCATTCTTTCTATCCTCAAGATTCTGCTCGATATCAGAATAACGAGTATCAAATTCAAAAGACTTTTTAATCATAATAGACCCTTTTTTACCATAATTTTTAAATTTCCCCTGCTCCCCTCAGAAATAAGGTTATTAAAAAGAAGGGGAGCAGGGATCAGCAATCCGGAGAAATGAATCAAAATAACCGGATCACCGAGATTTTTTTAGTTCCTTTGCTACTTCTCCAACGTTTACCCCCTCTTTTATTTTGATCGGTTTGCTCTTACAAATTGGACATATTACTAATATTTCTCCACTCCGCCAAATTCTACCGCATCTTAGACATATATACTTTGCAAACATTTCAACCTCCTTTAAATTATAAATTTTTTATAACAATATGCCCGTATCGCTATTTTTATTTATCTTTAACAAGAATCTCTAAATTATCGGCTATTCTCCCTAAGTTATTATTTATATTAAAGAGTAATAAAGTTGTTTTAATTGATGTTTGCTCTCCCATTTTTGGGGAAAATTCCTGAATCCAAATATCATAATCAATAAACTCATTTCTGAATTGATGTCTCATTTCTTCTTTTTCTTCACTCATTTTTTTACTCCTTTTTTTTATTATTACAATACGAGCATATTGTATATATTGCCTAAAATAGCAGCACACTTTTTTTGTATTTTTTTTCTCATTTCCTTTTACCCACTTTAAGATCCCCTTATAATTTTCCCTACTCCCCTTAGAAATAAGGTTATTAAAAAGAAGAGGAGCAGGGAACCGGCAATCCGTAAGAGTGTTTAAAAAAGAACGGATCACTGGGATAAATTTAATATTCCCTTTTGCTATCCTGAAATACTGCTTTATGATCATAGGCAATAAATTCTTTATGCTTTTCTTTTTCTCCGGATCTTTCTTTTCCCTTGATAACTTTCTCGATAATTTTTAAGGCCTTTAAATATTTATCTCTTTCTCTTTCTGTCAGTCCTTCCTTCTCCAATTCCATCTTATAGAAGGAGATTGTTTCTTTCAAAGCCTTTATCTTTATTAGAACCACCCCTTAAAACACTTCCTTTTTT
>NMQN01000186.1 GCA_003575245.1 Candidatus Atribacteria bacterium 1244-E10-H5-B2
CCGCCATTTCTGGTGGTACAGATAAGCTTATAATTTTAGTTGTTCTTTCCATAAATTTCTCCTTTAATACTCAGTATTAATAAACTAAATATACCAAATATAAAGAGATAAGTCAACTTTAAAAGTTATAGATTCCCGCCATCTAAAAATCCCGATTTCAATTGTCACAATGCGAAACTTTTAAACCCTAGCTATCGTCTTTCCTTTCCTGCTCTCATAGATTCAGGGCAACATGGTGGAATTATCTTACAACCTGCTAATATCAAAATTAAGAATATGACAAAGACCGATATTAAGACTTTCTTTTTCATTCTTAAAATACCCCCTTAAAATATCTCTAACTTGCGATCTTACGCTTTCGTTTATATTCTCTATTGTATTTCTTGATCCTTTCCTTATTTTTTATTCCCCAAAGTTTTTTTCTGGCCTGGCAGGCCTCTTTGTGGTCCTGATAATATTTCTTGCTTTTCTCGATGATTTTTGTTCTATGCCTCTTATAGTGTTCTCTAGCCAAAAGATTCAACCGATCCTTATTTTTATTCCGATAATCTTTTTGATGAACTCTTTTTTTATCCTTATTTTTATCTCTCCAAGCCTTGGCCCGTTTCAAAAATTTTTCTTTCTGGACCAAATATTGCTCCCGGTTGTAAGCACTTCGGCAAGCTAGGCAAACATTGGTCAGTCCGTCCTTATATCGTATGTCCTTAATAAAATCTTTAATACTTTTGACTTCTCCACATCTCGAACAAGTCTTAAACATTTAGTTCTCTCTCTTAATCTAAATTTTTCATGGCCGTATCATAAATTAAAGGCTCCCCAGCCCACTTGAAACCGTAGAATTTTTCTAGCTTTTGCATAATATCTTTAACTTCTGAATGTTCTCCTGTTCTAAAGGCAAGAATTGAATCCTTATCAGTGCGGACCATAAAAAATCTGAACTTCTTTCTCAGTATCTCGTCTAAGTCCGGGACCTCTTTTTCGTCATAACAAAAGATATCTAACCTAGTCTTTTCCGGATTCCTGATAAGAGATAAAAAAACTCTCAACCATTTTTCACTTCCTTAATTTTTTCACCCTGCTCCCTTAGATAAAAGTTTGTTAAAAAGAAGGGAGCAGGGACCAGCAATCCGGATCAAGGAATTGGACAGAGGTCCGGACCGCCGGGATTCCTAAAATCTGTTCAAATTCCCTCTTTTTTTAGCACTCTCCCGACGTCTTTGTTCTAACTCTCCACTTTCCTTTAGATGCTTAATATGTCGATTAATCTCTTCCAAGAGTTTTTTAATACCGACATTGTCTGTAGCTATAGTCTTTAGAACCGGAGGACGCCATCCGCTATTTTTGTTTAAATCTAACATCATTTCTATCTCAGTAGCTAAACGTTCACAACCTTCCTTGTCAGCTTTATTAATTACAAAAATATCCCCTATTTCCATTATTCCGGCTTTTATAATCTGAATATCGTCTCCCATTCCTGGCATGCTTATCAGTACAACCGTATCAGCTACTTTAACTATATCTACTTCTGATTGACCTACACCCACCGTTTCAATAAATATTATATCTTTACCTAAAGCATCTAATATCTTAACTGTTGCCTGGGTGGCTTGAGAAAGTCCCCCCAGATGTCCTCGAGTACTCATGCTTCTAATGAAAACACCTTTATCTAAGCTAAGATCCTGCATGCGAATTCTATCACCCAACAACGCCCCACCGGTAAATGGACTGGTGGGATCTATAGCAATAATACCAACAGTTTTTCCCTGCCCTCGTAAAATTTTAGTAATTTTATCAGTGATAGTACTTTTCCCTGAGCCAGGAGGACCGGTTATGCCAATTACCAGGGCATTTCCGGTATGATTATAAAGCTTTTTTAAAATCCCTTGAGCTTGGCTAAAGTTATTTTCTACTAAAGTTATTAGTTTAGCAGCTGCTCTGCGATCACCCTTAATAATTTTCTCTACAATTTTTAAGGCCTTTAAATATTTAGCTCGTTTGCTTTCGGTTAGACCTTCTTTTTTTAATTCCCATAGATAAAATTTTTTAGTTTTTTTTAACTGCTCTACGTTTAAAGCCACTTTTTAAATCACCTCCGCGTAAGTAATCCCACTCTCCGGAGAAATACTTAAATAACCGAAAAGTGGGGATTCCGGCAATCCGGATCAAGGAATTGGACAGAAGTCCGGATCACCGGAAGATTATTCCTTCTTATTTATTTTAATTGAGCAGATTCGCTATGATAGTTATACCTTCCCCTGGCTCT
>NMQN01000185.1 GCA_003575245.1 Candidatus Atribacteria bacterium 1244-E10-H5-B2
AAAAATGAAGAAAAGAGGGGATAGAATTGCAGACCAATACCAAAATTTTAGCCCAGGAATTTGAATATTTAGCTCCCAAAACCTTGAATGAAGCTTTAAGTTTAGTGGAAAAATATAAGGACAAAAGTGCCAGAATATTAGCCGGAGGTACTGACCTGTTGGTTAAAATGAAGATCATCGATTTAAAAACTGATTATCTAATAAACATAAAAAATATCCCCGAACTTAATTTTATTGATACAGCTGACGGATTGAAGATAGGGGCAGCCGTTTCTTTATCCCACATTGAGAAAATAGGAAAAGTTAAGGAAAGATATCCTGCCTTATACGAAGGAATTAAATCAATGGCTGCAATCGCCGTAAGAAATATGGGGACAATAGCGGGGAATATTTGCAATGCTTCGCCAGCTGCTGATACCGTTCCTTCTTTGATCGCTTATAGTGCGGAAGTAAAATTGATTAGCAAAAGGGGAGAACGTACAGTTTCGGTAGAAGATTTTATAACCGGAGTGGGTAAAACAGTTATAGCAGCTGATGAAATAATTACCCAGGTGAATATCCCTGAAATAAAAAAAGGTACTGGAAGCGCTTTCTCTAAAAAGGGTAGAGTGAAGGCTGATATTGCCAAGATTAATCTGGCTGTTTACCTTGAAAGAGAAGGGAGTGTCTGCAAAGATTGTAGGATAGTACTTGGTTCGGTTGCTGTAAAAGTAATTCGGGCAAAGGAAGCTGAAGGCCTTTTAAAAGGACGAACAGTGAGTGCTTCCTTAATAGATAAAATAGCTAAGAAGGTATCGGAAGAAATTAAGCCGATTGATGATATCCGCTCATCTGTTGAATATAGAACTGAAATAGCTCGGGTAATGGTGGAGGATACGGTTAAGATTGCCTGGGAAAGAGCCGGAGGTGAATTATAGAATATGAAAAAGATAGAAATAGAATTCACAATTAATGGTAAGAAAAGAAGGCTTTCTGTAAAACCAAATGACCTTTTAATTAATATTATAAGAAACGATTTATTTCTAACCGGGAGCAAATACGGCTGTGGTATCGGTGAATGCGGTGCTTGCACCGTTTTATTAAATGGCGAACCGGTTTTATCTTGCCTTACCTTAGCGGTAACTGTCGATGGCAAAGAAATTACCACCATCGAAGGACTGGCAAAGGGAAATGAGCTGCATCCTATGCAAATAGCATTTTTAAAGAATGCGGCAGTGCAGTGTGGTTTTTGCACTCCGAGTATGATATTGACTGCCACGGCATTATTAAAAGAAAATCCTAATCCCACAGAAGATGAGATTAGAGATTATATGAGAGGCAATATCTGTCGTTGTACCGGGTATATTCAAATAGTAAAAGCGATTGAAGAATGTGCAACTGAAGCAAAATAGCTAAATTTTTATTTAATTTTAAATGATAATGTGTGCGATAAATTGTGCTGTAGCATCACGGCGTTGCCGTGATGGAGTTTTTAGTTTACGGATTAATAGTTACTATTTTGATATCAGGCTATACATTAATTAACCAGTTAACCAAGTAACCAATTAACTAAAACGAGGGGGAGAGGAAAAGTGAACCAGTTTAAATATATTTCTCCTAAAACCAAAGAAGAAACCCTAAGAATTTTAAAAGAAGAAAGAACAAATGCCCATATAGTAGCTGGGTGCACCAATGTACTCCCTGATATTAAAGATAAAAATTTGCCTCCAAAAATTTTGGTAGACATTACTGCCATTGAGGAATTAAGAGGTATAGATAAGAAAAAAGACAAAATCTGTATAAGACCTTTAGCCACTATTGCTGAATTAACTAATTCAGGACTTATACTAAAAGAAAGCAAGGTATTAATTCAAGCTGCTCAAGAATTTGCTGACCCCCTGGTAAGAAATAATGCCACCATAGGTGGAAATTTAGTTACTGCCTCACCGGCAGCAGATATGGCAGTCCCCTTGCTTACCCTTGATGCACTTATTAAAATAGAGAGTGTTGAGCAGAAGAGAGAAGTTAAACTAAAAGACTTTTTTCTTGAACCAGGCATGACAGTTTTACACGATGATGAGATGGTTATAGGGATTGAATTTGAGCAAAGCGATATAAATAAAAATGGGTATTTTATTAAACTGGGGCAAAGAAAGGCTATGGCGATTGCCATTGCCAGTTTAGCATTAAATTTAGAAGTTAAACAAAACAAGATTATTCAGATTCGCATTGCTATGGGCTCCGTAGCTCCCACTCCTATAAGATTAATTGCTGCAGAAGAAT
>NMQN01000614.1 GCA_003575245.1 Candidatus Atribacteria bacterium 1244-E10-H5-B2
GCAAAAGCTTTGCTTGTTCAGAAGGACTAATTACTCCTAAATTACGCTGATAGCGTTCAGGGATTATATTATTTTGTAGAGCTGATATCTCTATTTCTCGGGACTTAGTTTGAAATTTGCGGGCTGTTTTTTTAATCTGTTTTACTGAAATACTATAATATTTTTTACCGAAAGAATTTACAGCTTCTTTTTTTATTTTTTCTAATTCTTTGAGAATTGTTTCTTCTTTTTCATTTTTCATATTTTCTTTCATGAGATTTATCCTTTTTACTTAAATTATAGTTATTTCCCAAAAAGCCAAAAATATTTTCAACAGATTATATATATGGTACCTTGCAGATAATTTTAAAGTAAATTATGACTTTTTGGTTATAATTATATTATAGGGGCACAATGAATTGTGCCCTCGCCATATTATTACTCAATTTCTCCTGTGGGCACGATGCATCGTGCCCCTACTACCATTTTGTTTACTTTTTGGGTTGTAATCACTATATACTAAATACTAAATACGATATACTTCTTTCTCAACGCTATCCGCTATTTCTTTTATTTTCTAAATACTATTCACTAGTCACTAACGACTATTTTTATATTTGGCCTTTAATTTTTCCAATCTTTGTTTAATCTCTTTTTCAAATCCCCTATCGGTAGGAAAATAATATTTTTTTCCTTTTAATTCTTTAGGGAGATGTTCCTGGATAATATATCCATCCTTAAAATTATGGGCATATTTATAACCTTTCCCGTAATCTAAACTTTTCATTAAAGTAGTGGGGGCATTACGAATAATCAAAGGAACTGGTAATGGTCCCCACCTTTTAATGTCTTCCTGGGTGAGCTGATAACCCTTGTAGAGGGCGTTGCTCTTGGGGGCACAAGCTAAATAGGTGGCGGTCTGAGCTAAAGCTAAATTTCCTTCGGGCATCCCTAAAAAATGTACTGCCTGCATAGCTGCTACTGCTACCTGTAAGGCCTGGGGGTCAGCATTCCCTATATCTTCTGAGGCAAATCTCACCAGACGCCGGGCAACATAAAGGGGATTTTCTCCGGCTTCCAACATACGGGCTACCCAGTAAATAGCAGCATCGGGATCTGAATCGCGCATACTCTTATGCAGAGCAGAGATAATATTGTAATGTTCTTCCCCGGTCTTATCATAACGCAGGCATCTCTTTTGGACTACTTCTTCGATAATTTTTAAAGTTATATTTCTCACGCCCTGTGTATCTGGCTTGGTAGTTATCACCGCAAATTCTAAAATATTTAAAGCTATACGAGCATCTCCATAGGCAAGTTCAATAATAAAATCTAAAACTTTTGGTTCTAATTTTACCTTATATTTTCCCAAACCTTTTTCTTTATCCGGTAACGCCTTTTCCAAAATATTTTTCAAGTCTTCCGGAGATAATGGTTCTAATATATAAACAGTAGACCTCGATAAAAGGGGGGAAATAACCTCAAAGGAAGGATTTTCGGTAGTAGCCCCAATTAATACTATAGTTCCATCTTCTACGTAGGGTAAAAAAGCATCCTGCTGGGCTTTATTAAATCTATGAATTTCGTCCACAAACAGGATGGTCTTCTGATTGTAATATCTTCTTCTATCCTGGGCTTCTTTGATAATTTTTCTCAAAGTAGGTACGCCTGAAATTGCCGCACTGAAAGTAACAAAATGAGTCTTGGTTATTTTAGCGATAATTCTGGCTAAGGTTGTTTTTCCGGAACCGGGTGGACCCCAGAGGATAATCGATTGCAGCTCATCTTTTTCAATGGCCTGGCGTAAAGGTTTCCCCGGGCCAACAATCTTTTCCTGTCCTAAGAAGTCTTCTAATTTTTCCGGCCTGATTCTATCGGCAAGAGGAGCACTACTTAATTTATTTTTTTCAAAATTATCAAAAAGTTCCATTAAAAATTACCTTAATCATATTTTATTTAATTTTATCATTTTTCCGAGTATTTTAGAAATCCTTTACCCGGTAGTCATTTATCCATCTTTTCAAACTCGTCTTTTAATATACCCATTAAGATTACATCATGGTATTTTCCGCCATAAAATTGACCTTTTCTTAACCTTCCCTCTTCCTTAAATTCGCATTTCTCATAACAGCGTACACCCCTCTGATTATAATCAAATACTCGAAGATATACTTTATATAAATTCATCTGATTGAAAGCATGGTTAAGCAGGATTTTTATGGCATCTGTACCATAACCCTTGCCCCAATATTCTTTATTGCCAATCACAATTCCCAATTCTGC
>NMQN01000376.1 GCA_003575245.1 Candidatus Atribacteria bacterium 1244-E10-H5-B2
GCTGCGGGTTAAGAAATGAAATAGCAAGAAAGCCGTGGGTAGTAAGCGCGAGGTGGCGTATAGTAATAGCAGGTAGTTATAGAGTAGGGAATAATTGCGGGAAAAAGAAAAGATACAAATGCAAAAGATACAAGATATAAGGCAAGAACAAAAAGAGCATAAATAGAATGCGAAGAGGGGGAGAGAATATGAAAATCTGTATTATTGGTACCGGCTACGTTGGCCTGGTTACTGGGACTTGCCTTGCTGATTTTGGCTTACAAGTAACCTGTGTTGACCAGGATGAACAAAAAATAAATTTTCTTAATTCCGGGGGAGTCCCCATTTATGAACAGAATTTAGAAGCTTTAATTAAGAAAAACGTATCAGCTGGCCGACTAATCTTTAGCACTGACCTTGAAAAAGCAGTAAAACAATCTCAAGTAATTTTTATTGCCGTAGGTACTCCCTCAAACGATGACGGCTCAGCTAATCTCCAGCAGGTTGAAAAGGTGGCTCAGCAGATTGCTCACTATCTAAATGAATATAAAGTAATAGTAAATAAAAGTACTGTACCCATCGGCACCGCGGCCAAAATTAAAGAAATAATTAATAAATATCAGACTCTAAATCCCTCTCCCTTTGACATCGTCTCCAACCCGGAATTCCTCCGGGAGGGTTCAGCAGTCTATGACTTTACGCATCCCGATAAGATAGTAATCGGCACTGACAGTGACAAAGCCTTAAAGATAATGCAGGAAATCTATCGTCCCCTCTACTTAATTGATACTCCTTTTGTGATTACTAATCCGGAAACTGCTGAATTAATCAAATATGCCTGTAATGCCTTCTTGGCTACCAAGATTACCTTTATAAATGAAATTGCCAATCTCTGTGACAAAGTGGGAGCAGATGTGCATCAGATAGCCAAAGCTATGGGCTTAGATGGAAGAATTAGTCCTAAGTTCTTGCATCCGGGTCCCGGTTATGGTGGCTCCTGTTTTCCTAAGGACACTGAAGCCCTTTGTCATTTTGCCTTAACTTGCGGATACGAATTTAAACTCTTAAAAGGGGTAATCTCTGCCAACAAGCGACAAAGAGAGCTAATGGTAAAAAAAATTAAACATAATCTGGGTGACCTTAAAGGAAAAATCATCGGCATCTTGGGTCTGGCCTTTAAACAAAATACCGATGATATTCGAAAGTCCCCGGCTGTTGATATTATCCAGCTCCTACTTAAAGAAGGAGCACACATCAGATGTTTTGACCCTCTGGCAATGGATAATACTAAAAAAATACTTCCTGACTTAACTTATTGCCAGGATGAGTACGAAACTGCTAAAGTAAGCGATGCCCTGGTAATCGCCACTGAATGGAATCAATTCCGTAATCTGGATTTATTAAAAATAAAAAAATTACTCAAAAATCCCATTCTACTTGACCTAAGAAACTTATACGACCCAGCTAAGGTAAAATCCTTGGGCTTTTTCTATGAAGGAGTGGGGAGAAAATAAAAAGTTGAAGATGGATATTAAATATTGAAGATTAAACAAATTTTAAAAGATAAGTTTAGTAAACTACAACTATCTTCCGGATTTAAAAAATACTTTGTAAATACTGGCTGGCTATTCTTTGAGAGAATTATCGGGATGGCTGTAAGTTTTTTTGTAGGTGTCTATGTAGCTCGATACTTAGGTCCGGCTAATTTTGGATTATTGAGCTATGCAGGAAGTTTTGTGGGTCTTTTTATAGTCATTGCTACTTTGGGATTAGATAATATTGTAGTCAGAGAGTTAGTTAAGGATGAGAGAAAAAGAGATGAACTATTAGGAACCAGCTTCATTCTTAAATTTATAGGTTCCATTTTTGTGATTATAATTGTCTTAATTGCGGTAAGATTTACAAATAATGATAATTTTACAAACTTACTTATTTATATAATTGTTATTGGAACAATTTTTCAATCATTTAATGTAATAAATTTTTACTTTCAAGCAAAGGTATTATCAAAATATACTGTTTATGCTCAAGTATTTTCTACAATTTTGTGTTCTGTTATAAAACTTTTGCTAAATCGTAATTTATTCTCCAATTTGATAAATTTAGCTTTTGCTTCCTATACATCACCATAAACCCTGAGACTAAAATTACACTTTGTAGTAAAGTAACCATCACAAAATATATCAAACCCATATTAAAATATATTAGCAAAAGTTTTATAACAGAACACAAAATTGTAGAAAATACTTGAGCATAAACAGTATATTTTGATAATACCTT
>NMQN01000363.1 GCA_003575245.1 Candidatus Atribacteria bacterium 1244-E10-H5-B2
ATTATTGGATCTCTTATTTTGGCTTAGAAATATCCCCTAATAAAATTTTTGAAAAATATGAACCTCAAGTTCAGATATACCCCGAAGCAATCCCTCTTTTAGAAGAATTAAAGAAGAATTTTATACTTATTGTTATTACTGCAATGCCTCGTGAATTTTTAATTCCTAAAATGAAAAAGCTGGAAAAGTATTTTAAATTCAGCTTTTCAGCTTTATCCGATTTTAAAGAATTGAAAAATTCTGAGATATACTCAAAGATATCAAAAGCCTTAAGGGTACGCCCTGAACAAATATTACATATAGGTGATCATTGGGAATTTGATTATCTGGCTGCTCAGAAAGCCGGAATGAATGTTATTTATTTAGACCGTAGTAATACGAAAAAGGGAAAATTTATTGTTAATAATCTAACGGAGATAAAAAGAGTAATAAGAGATAAATATAATAATTAACGAGATGCGAGATACGAACGACGAGATACTATTTTACAACGAGGTGATAACAATGCCTGAATTGCCAGAAGTAGAAACTATCAGGAGAGGTCTTCAGAGAAAAATTAAAAATAAACAGATAAAAGATATAGTAATAAATGTTGATAAAATAGTAAAAAAACCATATTTAAGAGAGTTTATTACTAAAATAAAGGGAAAAAAGATTAAGGAAATAGACCGCCGCGGGAAATATATTATTATTCATTTAGACTCAAGAAACAAATTGATAGTTCATCTGGGGATGACCGGACTTCTAATTTATCCTTATAATGAAAATAGCGAAGAAATTACAGAGGGAAAAATAAAAGCTAAACACAATCATCTTGTTTTTACTTTTACAGATGATACCCAATTAGTTTTTAATGATGTTAGAAGATTCGGAAAAATATTTTTAGTTTCCAACATTGACGAAGTAGAAAGTATAGCTAAATTAGGGGTTGAACCCTTAGAGGATTATTTCACAGAAGAAATTTTTATTCAGATATTAAATAAAAAGAAAAATGGTAAAATAAAATCTTTTTTAATGAAACAGGGATTTATCACCGGATTAGGTAATATTTATGCTAATGAAGTGTTGTATAGATCGAATATCCATCCTTTACGGCCAGTTTCTTCTCTCAATAAAAAAGAGATTAAAAACTTGTATCAGCAAATTAAACTGGTATTGGGTGAAGCAATTAAGCTTCGAGGGAGTACGGTAGCTGATGAGGCTTACCGAGACACAGATGGCGAAAAAGGAAAATTTGCAAAAAAATTACAGGTTTACGCTCGAAAAGGTGAACCTTGCATGAAGTGTGGGCATTCTATAGAAGTTGTAAGGATAGAAGGTAGAAGCTCATTTATCTGTTCCCAATGCCAAAAATTATAAAAAACTAATGGTTAAATTGATTTTTAACCCAAATCTTCTCTTTCTCCTTACGCAATACTGATTCGTTGTTCGTATCTCGTATCCGGTATCTCGTATGAAAACATAGACATACTGAGCCCGTTAAATTCTTCTAGACTTCTAACTCATGTATTCTTTACTAATAAATATAATCCGGAATAGACAGGCGGGACGCCTGTCCTACGAGGGGTGGGTGACTAATCGATTTTACATCTTTTGTATTTTTTTAATAAATACCAACAATCAACGACTATTATACTGTATTTCCCTATACGCTCCACGCTATTCTTTACGAGATACGATTCACGAGATACGAGATACGAGTTGTTCTTGCTTAAATAAAGAAAAAATATTATAATATGTGAAGATATTTCTTGTTTATTGTTCTTTTATAAAAAAAATATTCTCCGAGCTATCACACCTAAGGTGAAAACGATGGTGGATTAGCCGATAGGGAATAAGAGGAAACTCTTATTCCTCCCGTGTTTGGAAAGGAGGACTGATATTACGAGTTAAACTTGTAAACCAACACCGGACACAGTGTTGGTTTTTTTGTTGTGTGATTTTAAATTTAATTACAAGAAAGGAAAGAAATATCGATGAAGAGAAATATTATTTTAAAGGCAGTGTTTTTTATTGCTGTTAGTATAATATTAATTAGTTCAGTTTATGCTAGCCCTATTCACCTAAAATTAGCCACTACTACCAGTACGGAGAATTCGGGGCTGTTGGGGGTTTTATTACCTCTCTTCGAAGAAAAATTTGGGATTAAGGTTGATGTTATTGCGGTTGGTACCGGGAAAGCTCTTGCCTTAGGAGAGAATGGAGATGTAGATGTAGTATTAGTTCATGCCCGAGCAGCAGAGGATAAATTTATTGAAGAAGGTTATGGAGTAAACAGAAGGGATGTTATGTTTAATGATTTTATTATTCTTGGACCATCTGATGACCCGGCGGAGATTAAAGGGGAGAGCAATGTAACCTTAGCTTTAAAAAAGATTGCTGGTCGGAAAGTCTATTTTGTATCTCGAGGGGATGATTCCGGAACTCACAAGAAAGAAAAAAGCTTATGGCAAAATGCGAAGATTTCTCCTGAAGGGAAATGGTATATGGAAATTGGCCAGGGGATGGGTGCAGCCTTGCAGATTGCCTATGAGAAACAAGCTTACATCCTATGTGATAGAGGCACATTTTTAGCTTATAAGAATAAGATAGATTTAATTATTCTTTCCAAAGGAGATGCTCTACTCTTTAATCCTTATGGCATAATGGCAGTTAATCCTGCTCGTTATTCTCCGGTGAAATATATAGAAACCATGCAATTAATTGCCTGGGTCACTTCAGTGGAAGGCCAGAAAATAATTGGAGAATATAAGAAAGAAGGAGAAATCCTTTTCCATCCTATGGCAATTAAACAGTCGTTAGTGAATAGTGAATAGTCGTTAGTGTTAGATACAAGTTGCAAGATGCAAGTTTATAGTTTTTGGTTTACAGTTTTCAGTTCTCGGGTTTCAGTAAGTAGGGGCGTATTGCTATACGCCTTTCTTGCTGATGACTGGTTAATTAATCCTTAACCGGTAAACCGGTAAACTGGCAAACCGGGTAACTGGATAACTAATACATACGAGATACGATTCACGAGATACGAGATACTGGTTTTTGACGCGATACTCGATACGAATTTATTAATCGAGGTGATATTTTGGATTTTATTATTGAAGGGATACAAAAGGCTTTTCAATTAATCTTCACTTTAGATAGTGCAATATTCAATATTGTCTTACTTTCATTAAAAGTATCGTTAACCGCTGTTATTTTAGCCTCATTATTGGGAGTATATTTAGGATTTTTAATGGCGGTAAAAGATTATTGGGGAAAAAGATTTAGTGTAGCTTTAGTAAATACCCTATTGGCATTACCAACAGTAGTTATAGGACTGATTGTTTATTCTTTAATTTCTCGAAGAGGACCACTGGGAGTCTTTGAATTATTATATACCCCTTCAGCTATGATTCTTGGACAGTTTATATTGGCTGTCCCTATAATTATCGCTCTCACTCATTCGGCGGTACAGGGAATTGATAAAAGGGTTAGGAATACCGCATTGACTCTGGGAGCAACTGAAGCCCAATCTGCTTGGATGGTGATTAAAGAAGCCCGTTATGCAGTGTTAGCTGCGGTAATTATTGGATTTGGGAGAGTAATTGCCGAGGTTGGGGCTGCTATGATGTTAGGAGGAAATATAAAAGGAAGCACTCGGGTTATGACCACTGCCATTGCCCTGGAGACTACCAAAGGAGAGTTTGGTTTTGCTATTGCCCTGGGAATTATATTATTATTTGTCGCCTTCAGTATAAATATTTTACTCCACTATTTTCAAAGTAAGAGAGTATAAACTTAAAATATGTATAAATTAATATTTAAAGTTAGAAATTTAAAAAAAGCTTATAATAGTAAAATTGTATTGGATGTAGATAAGTTGAATTTTCAAGAGGGTAAGATTTACGCTATTGTCGGCCCAAATGGGTCAGGCAAGACCACTTTGCTCAATATTTTAAATTTATTAGAGAAACCAGATGAAGGTCAAATATTTTTTTATGATCAAGAAATTACCAATAAATCAAATTCTAATACCTTAGAGATTCGAAGGAGAATGACTTTAGTAAATCAGGATCCTTTCTTATTTCATTCTACAGTCTATAATAATATTGCCTATGGATTAAAAATAAGATCAATTCCTTCCAAAGTTCAAAAAAGTAGAATTAGAAGTGCTTTAAATATAGTAGGACTTTCCGGTTTTAAAGATAGAAAAGCGGACCAATTATCGGGCGGAGAAGCTCAACGAGGAGTAATTGCCAGAGCTTTAGTGATAGAGCCAGAAGTTCTTTTTTTAGATGAGCCTACCGCAAATATAGATCAAAAGCACGTAGATGTAGTAGAAAGAATTATTAAAAAAATAAAGAAGGAGATTAAAACTACTGTAATATTTACTACTCACGACCTTTCCCAGGCCTATCGTTTAGCTGATGAGGTGATTTCCCTTTTGGATGGTAAAATTATTAAACAAGTCCCGGAAAACCTTCTTTGGGGAGAAATAATAGAAGAAGATGGCTTAAAACGGTTTAAAACTACGGGAGATATAAAATTTACTATAGTAAGTGAAAAAGTTGGTCCGGTATACATTTCTATTGACCCCAGAGATATAATCTTGTCTTATGAACAGTTTCAATCCAGTGCCAGAAATTCCTTTTTAGGGAAAATAACAAAAATAATTGAGCAAAATCATTTGGTAAAATTAGAAATAGATATTGGTATTCCTTTAGTGGTGATTATTACCGGAGAGTCATTCCTTAAGATGAATCTCAATTTGGGAAATAAAGTTTATTTAACCTTCAAAGCTTCGGCAGTAAAATTATATTAATTTTAAAAAACGAGATATTTAAAAAACAACATATATAAAAAATTAATAATTAGGAGATAAACAGCGAACATGGTAAAACCCTTATTTAAAGTTAGTACCCCGAATGAGGTAATTACGATACTGAAAGATCATTTAAATTTAAAGGAGATAACCCAGAACAACATAGAGGAAGTCGATATTAATATAACCTTACATAGGTTTTTAGCAGAAGAAATAGTTGCACCTGATAATCTGCCTGGTTTTAATCGTTCTACAATGGATGGTTATGCCATTAGGGCAGAAGATTCTTTCGGAGCAACTGATAGTTTACCTTCCTATTTGAAGATTATTGGAGAAATAAAAATGGGTGTTCGCCCTGAATTTAAGATTAATCCTGGAGAGGCGGTAAAAATATCCACCGGGGGTATGCTCCCTGAGGGAGCAAATGCGGTGATGATGGTAGAATACACTGAACAGATTGATGATACTACCATTGAGGCAAGGAGGTCAATTTCTCCTTGGGAAAATGTAGTCCGAGAGGATGAGGATCTAAAAACAGGAGAAATTATATTAAGAAAAGGACACAGATTACGTCCACAGGACATGGGAATTTTGGCTGGAATAGGGAAAACTAATATCAAAATCTATAGTAAACCCAAAATTGCAATTATTTCAACGGGTAATGAAATAATCCCAGCTGAAGAAATGCCCTTAATAGGCCAGGTAAGGGATATAAATTCTTATACACTTGGAGCTTGTATTGAAGGGGCAGGCGGGGTTCCGGTTTGTAGAGGGATTATTAAAGATGAGGTTATTCTGTTGGAACAGGAGATAAAAAATACTATCAAGGAAGATAAGGTGGAAGTGGTAATTATTTCCGGAGGGAGTTCAGTGGGGGTAAGAGATGTTACTTTGGAAGTGCTTAATAGGTTAGGGAAACCCGGTGTGTTGATTCACGGAGTATCAGTAAAACCAGGGAAACCCACAATACTTGCCATATCAGACAACAGACCGATATTTGGCTTGCCCGGTCACCCAGTCTCAGCGATGATAATCTTTGACCTTTTTATACGACCTTTGATTAGCTGGTTACAGGGGGGAGAATATAATTATAATTCCGCCAAAGAAATAGAAGCAGAGCTGACCTGCAATATGGTTTCAGATTCGGGGAGAGAAGATTATGTACGGGTATTTGTATATAAAGAAGGTGAAAAATTTTGTGCCGAGCCTATTCTAGGGAAATCAGGATTAATTTCTACCATGGTCCGGGCCTCAGGTTTAATAAAGATAGGATTAAATATCGAAGGATTAGAAAAGGGCAGCAAAGTAATGGTCAAATTGTTTTAACACTTAACATGACACTTCGCGTTGAATCAAATATACATGATGTATCATGTCTTTACTATATTAAGCTAAAAACCATATTCGTATCTCGTATCCAGTATATCGTATCTCGTGAAGTAAGAAGTAATATGTAATAAATAATGTGTGATACGTTGTAGGGGGTTTGATTTATCAAACCCGTTTTGGGTCGAATAAATTCGACCCTACACTAGATTTGTGGAAATAACATAAAACATAATAAACTGTAAACTGATAACTGAAAACCTGTATTTGACGCTAACGACTATTCACTATTCACTAACGACTAATTGGGGGAGGAAAAATTGATTTGAGAAGAAATATTTATTTAAGTAAGTTAACTTTAAAAGAAGCTCAAGAAAAATTTTATAAAACTTTATTAAAATACAAGCTTGCTCATCCTCTAAAGGGGGAAATGGTTTTTACCGAAGATTCTTTAGGACGGATTACCGCAGAACCAATTTTTGCCAAGATATCCTCCCCTTATTATCAGGCAGCAGCTATGGATGGAGTAGTGGTCAGAGCAAAGGATACTTATGAGGCTTCCGAATCTTCACCTATTACTTTAAAGGTTAATCAAGACTTTTATTTTATAAATACAGGTAACCCCATACCTTTCGGTTTTAATGCAGTTATAAAGATTGAGGATATAAATTCTTTGAATGAATTTAAAGAAGAGAAGAACAAAGATATTTCTAATGATTTTACCGATGATTTAAAAGAAGAAAATATTAAAGAAATTAAAATATTTTCGACAGTTTCCCCGGGGCAGCATATCCGCAATATCGGGGAAGATGTGGTAGCTAATCAGTTAATTATCTCCATAAATCATAAAATCCGTCCAGTAGATATTGGAGCTTTGTTGGCAGGAGGAGTAAACCAACTTCTTGCTCGCAGGAAGCCCAGGGTAGCAGTTATACCTACAGGTGATGAATTGATTCCACTAAGGGAAGAAATTAGTCCTGGTAAAATTATTGAATATAATTCTAAAATAATTAAAGGTTTGATTTCCGAGTGGGGAGGAAAGGCAAAAGTATACGAAATTGTTAAAGACATCCCCGTAGATTTAAAGAAAATTTTGCTTGAAGCTACCTCACAAAATGATATTGTAGTAGTTCTTGCCGGTTCCTCTGTTGGCTCAAAAGATTTCACTTCCGAGATTGTTAAAAGTATAGGTGATGTTTTGGTTCACGGAGTAGCTATTATGCCAGGGAAACCGACAATTTTAGGAATTATTGATGATACTCCTCTCATCGGGCTTCCCGGTTACCCGATCTCGGCAATCATTGCTGCGGAGCAATTTTTAAAACCTTTAATCTTCCGTAAATTAGGATTGACCATAAAAAGGCGAGAAGAAATTAAAGTCCATATGGCCCACAAAGTGGTTTCTCGTTTGGGAGATGAAGAATTCCTAAGAGTAAAATTAGGAAATATAGATGGGAAAACAATGGCTTATCCTCTTTCCCGAGG
>NMQN01000183.1 GCA_003575245.1 Candidatus Atribacteria bacterium 1244-E10-H5-B2
ATAAGTTAACGAATTTTACTTCCTTCTTTAACTGGAGAGCTTCCAAGTCTTTTTTTGGGAGTTATCTTTTAGGGGTGGTATTGATAATTCTGGGAACAACTTACAAGATACCTCTTTTAAATAAAATTGGAATAAATATACAAGTTTTATTTGCAGTGGTATTTTTAATTTATGGCCTTTCTTTAACCGGTTTTATATTAGAGCGGTTTAAGATTAAAAATTTTTTAAAGTGGGTTATATATATTCTGGTATGCTTTCAACCACTTTTATCCCAAATTGTTGTCTGGGCGGCCATGTTAGATATATGGATAGATTTTAGAAGATTACTCACCACTAGAAAAGAATAAAATAGTCGTTAGTGAATAGTGAATAGTATTTAGTATATTAGCGTAGAGCGTATACATTTAGTTAGCTGGTTAGCTAAATACGTATCTTGTATCTCGTGAATCGTATCTCGCAAAAAACAAATAATTAAAAATATTAAAAAATTAAAAAGTTATATGTTTGAATTTATTTTTCTTTCGAGATACTAGATACGAGATACGAACAACAAAATTGTATCTCGTGAATAGTATCTCGTAGATAAGATAGAAGCCAGGAGACAGAATTCAGTATTCAGAATCATTTTAGAATATAAAGTTATTTTAAATTCTTCTGACTCCTGACTACTGGCTCCTGAATTCTTAAATAATAATCATAGTTTTTCGCTTTAAGTTTTTAGTTACATACTGAAAACTGTCAACTGAAAACCTGTATTTGATGCTGACGACTAATAAATGTTGCTAAAAATGCACCCTCAACTATTGATTTAGTTGGAATTTGTTCAGTCAATAAAAACCTCTTCTTTGATACTTAAAAAACTAAAAACTTAAAGCGAAAAGCTAAAAACCATAATTCAAAACTCAAAACTTTTTTCTGTATTGCGTTAAATTGTTTTATTTCTTATTCTATTTTTATTTTTCGCGAGATACGAGATGCGAACTTAGCTTTACGTTTTGCGCTTTTTGTTTTTCGCTATATACATATACTATACACTAATTTACTCATTTCACCACATAAGGGAGAAGCCCTATTTCTCTTGCTCTTTTTATAGATATAGCCAGTGTACGTTGGTGTTTTGCGCAGTTTCCTGTTGCTCTACGAGGCAGCATTTTACCTTGTTCAGTAATAAATTTTCTTAATAAATCTGCATCTTTATAATCAGCTACTATTTTTTCTTTGCAAAAAAGACAAACTTTCCTTTGTGGTCTTCTAAAAAAACCATATCGTGCCATTAACTTATATTTTTCCTCCTTCTTAATCTATTTTCTCTTTTTAGTATTTCTTTAAATAATCAATCAGCTATCTTTATTTTGATTTTTTTTCTACATGTTGTAAAGTTAATAAATACCTGATAACTCTCTCTTCTAATTTTACAACTCTTTCAAATTCGGGAATAATTTTTTCATCCGCATTAAAATTTAAGACCACATAAATCGCCTCTGTGAAATCCTTGATTTCATAAGCTAACTTTCTTTTGCCCCATTTATTTGTCTTGGTTATTTCTCCCTTTGTGCCGGTAATAAGCTTTTTTAATTTATCCAATAAGGAATCTAATTCTTTGTCTTCTATCTGGGGATTTATGGCAAGCATTACTTCATAACTTCTCATCTGTTACCACCTCCTTTCGGTTTAATCAGCCCCTGAAAGATATTTCGGGAGCAAGGAAATTAGAAATATAAAACGATTTATATTATATCACAGATATTTTTGATATCAAGCTTTAATATAGTATCGGGTATATAGTATTGAGTATCGAGTTAAGAAAGCGAAAGAAAAGATAGAAAAAGTAGCATTCTACTTTCTATCTAACTACCCCACTAAAGTTTACATTAACTTAGTATTGCGTATTTACTTAGTTAGATAGTTAATAAATTAATATTAAACTAATTAGCCCGGTAACCATAACTAACTGGATGAATTTACATCTTACAACTATTAACAGAAAACCGTAAACTGAAAACTGTGAATTTGTATATCGTATTGCGTATTGCATAAAGAAATAAAGAGAAAGAAAAGGTTTGGGATACAAAATTAAAAAAATATCTATTTTTCTATTAATCCCGGGGAATAATTTCTTTAATTTTCTTCTCTAATTTTACCCGAGGGACTAACACTTTTCTGCCACAACAAAGACATTTTAAGCCAATATCAATACCGGTCCTGGTAATTTCCCAATGGAAACCTCCACAAGGATGTTTCTT
>NMQN01000844.1 GCA_003575245.1 Candidatus Atribacteria bacterium 1244-E10-H5-B2
ATCGCTCCTAAAAATTTTCCTAATGGGGTAATGGGATAAATGTCTCCATAACCAACAGTAGTCAGAGTTATCACCGCCCACCACATCGTCGCAGGGATACTGGAAAAGACCTCAGGTTGAGCTTCTTTCTCTACAAGATACATCACACTCGAGACAATAATTAATAATATCAATATTACGAAGATAACTAGGAGTAACTGCTCTTTTTTTTCTACAAGTACATTATTAAGTGTTTTTAGAGAAGTGGAATACCTGCCCATCTTAAATAAACGGAAGATGCGGAATATACGTATTATCCTTATAAATCTTAGATCTAAAGGGATAATCATCGGTAAATAGAAAGGCAGAATGGCAAATAAATCTATGAGAGCCAGTGGTCCTAAAATATATTTTATTCTTCCTGTAATGGGACTTTGATGTTTTTTATGATAAATGCAGGTCCATAGCCTAAGTAGATATTCAATGCTAAAAATTATTACCGAAAATATCTCAAAACGCCCAAACAAAACACTATATTTAAAACAAATACTCTCTACGGTCTCTAAAATGACAGCGATTACGTTAAGTGAAATTAAGACCATTAGGAGTATATTGAATATTTTTCCGATAGTTGATTTAGCTTCCAGAATTTCAAATATTTGTTTCTTCATATCTCATCACTCTATTTTTATTTTATCTTTATAATCCAACCTTCTTCTTTCCATTTATTCCATTTTTTATCGTCTATTCCGTCTACCAGTTTAATATCTTCTGGCACTTTAAATTCCCCATGGGCCTCCCTGTAGTTAATTATATTTTGTGCAATTTTTTCACCCACTCCCCAAAGCTGATCCAATTCTTCTGAGGAGGCAGTATTGATATTTATAATCTTATTGCCTAGTGAAACAGGGGCTTCCTCAGTAGTCTCCGGAGCCAGCAGAGAACTTATACCGGCCTCGCTAATTAAATCCTGGTATCTTTCCGGGCTATATTTATTATCCCACAGATTATTAAATTGGTCTAAGTATAAATATAATATGTATTTGATAAGCAGTGAGTATGTATTAAGTATTTATTGATTATGTTATTTTCTTTAAAATATTTTGTAAGTCCTGAGTTTTTAAAAGGTGTAAACCAATTCTAACAAGCTCACTTTTATTTATTTGTCGAACACTGGTTCGATTAAGTTCTTTAACTATTTGATCGAGCCAATCAATATCTGAAGTAGTCAAGGTAAAGGTTGATCTTTTAAATTCCTTATCTTCGGTAGTAAAAGAATCTTTTATAAGATTTATTTTATTTTGATCGACTTCCTTAGTTTGGTTTGATAGCTTTGTGGTTTTACCTTCAAAATTTTTTCTTTTACTCATAGATTAAAATCTCCTTTGTTAGCTCTTTATAATTTTCTGCTCCTCTTGATTTGGGATCAAAATCAAAAATGGACTTTTGAGCAATTTGAGCTTGGTTTAAAGCCTCGTTTTTCATTATCTTTGTCTTAAAAATTCTGTTTTTAAATGGTTCAAATTCCTTTAAAATAAACTCATTAGTTATCTTATTCCTTACGTCAAACATGGTTAAGAGGATTCTAAGATAGGATATGCTTTTATCTTTTTCGTTCCATGTATACTTTACTGCTTTCACTACATCCATTAGGTCACTTAGGCCATCTAAAGAATACCTGGACATCTGACAAGGGACTATTAATAAATCTGAAGCAAATAAGGCGTTGATAGTTAATACTCCTAAGCTTGGTGGGCAGTCAATTATGATATAATTATAATTTTTTTTAATGGGCTGGATTGCTTTATTTAGGGTAGCTTCTTTATATAGTTTCGTGTACATTTGCTCTGCTATTCTGGCTAAAGAGATATGAGAGGGAATTATATCAAGGTTTTTGATATATGTTTTGGCGACAATTTTTCTTATTTGTGCTTCAGAATTAGACAAGATTTTACTAACAGATAAATTTTGATTTTCAATTTCTATTCCGAGACCTATGCTCGAATGGTTTTGGGGATCTATATCAATTAATAAAGTTTTCTTTCCTTTATAAGCTAAGCCACTAGATAGGTTGATAGCAGTGGTGGTTTTCCCGGTTCCACCTTTTTGATTTAAAATAGCGATTGTACCCATATCATATTTACTCCATATTGAATACATATTGAATACATACTCAATATTTATTATAATCAATACTGAATATATTGTCAATATTATTTTCTATTTATGTCATTTAAAAGATAAAACCGGACTGTTTTTTAATGATTTAAAAGATAAAAGTGGACTAGCCTGGAATGGTAAAAAAGATGTAATATAGAACGAAATCTTAAAGAGAAAAGAGGTTCTAAATTATGTTTAAATAATTACACAAAAACTTTACCGACGGTCAGGTTAAATCACTTTTAAAAAGCTATCTAGATAAAAGAATCAAGATTAATCATATTTACAAATGCTTAAAAATTAAAAAGAGGGAGATTCTTTGGATTCCTGATCATATACTGTGAAGGATCTAGATAATCTGCCCCAAAAAACGCTCAAATACCGCTCTGGTGGCAAAATTTTAGAGGCACCCTTATGATTCCCCCTTAGAAACCTAATTTTTTTAATATAACCCCCAATTCGGCATACTTTTTTAGGACTTCCTTTCAATGTGAGGAATAAAATTGAACACTTATTATTTAACAGGAGGCCTCTTGTGTTAAATGAAAAAAAGGGCAAAAAAATTACCCGGGTCCCCGGGTTCTCCAACTTTTTTCTTTTTAATATACAATCCCAATAATCCCACCACTACTGTTGCCAACAAAGACTTTTTTAAAAAGACAAGGCGGTAATAAATAAATTTAAATGTAAATATCTTCTCTTTTTTATCCTCCGCCTATAACTGGAAACAGTTTAACTTCAGCGGACTTGGCAAGAATATAATCCACTTTGACAATCGAATCTCCTGTTTTAATAAAAAACACATCAGCAGGAGAAATTTTAGCGTCTTTTAATACTTGACGAATAGTTACTGGTTTAGAATAATTTAATTCTATAGTGCTGGAAGGATATTTGTTCTTTAAAAAGTAGCCTACCAGTATTAAGGTTATCTTCATCGACTGACCTCATCGATAAGCCAATCCAAACCTAATTCGATTAGTTTGGCTGTGGTGGGAATTCCGGTATCTGCATTCCAGCCCATAAGCTCATAGCGTAATCTTAGAGCTTTTTCAAAATCCTTTTTATCAATCGCCCCCTGACCATCTAAAGGGCCACTCTTAAAGTTATGATAAAAAATCTCAGGCAGGGTATCATCCTGAGAAGTAAATCCTTCTCGGTAGTTATAGGTGCGGGCCATATTGATGGAACGCTCTCCTAATTTCATTAATTCAAACCAGGTTGTCCTCCAGCCGGTTGTAGAACGAATAATCTCTAACAGCTCTTCCATAGTCCCTACACTTCGGGGGACATAACCAAAATCACAAACCCCTAAGATATCGAAAACTGTCCAGTAGATATCTAAAAGTTTAAAGAGGGTTACCTTCTTTTGTCCCATATCAGTGGGAGAAACCGGTTCTAAAATTCCTAAACCTTTCATTTCTTTTATCCCTACTGAGTCTTTATCTTTAAAAAAGGGGTCATGGGCAGCCTTCATATGGTCAGCTCCGTAGTCAGAGAGGGCGTATTGGAGCCCTACTCCGGTCTTAAGGCGGGGGTCATGCATGGGAATCTCCTGGCCTTTTACCTGATAAATAAACTTTTCTGAACCTTGGCCTATTTTTTGGGAGGCAAGGTAGGAACCCTGAGATAAGAGGTCTCCTAATCCTTCTCGATGGACGATCTTTTCTATCATCTTAAGCACTGCTTCTTTATTGCCAAAGGTAAGTTCTATTCCTCCGGTGTCTTTTTTGCTCAACAGCCCTTCCTGGTAACACTGCATGGCAAAGGCGATGACCATACCGGCAGAGATAGTATCCATAGTGTATTTATTACAAAGTTCATTGGCTTTAGCGATGTATTTTAAATCAGAAATACCACAAAGAGAACCTAAAGAAACGATGCTTTCATATTCTGGACCTCCATAAGCGGGGTCAACTTTAAGACCTGGTTCATTTATCTCCACTACTCGTTTACAGCGGATGGGACAGGCATAACAGCCTTTAGTGCCTTTTAAGATAGTTTTGTTATAGGTTTCAGCAGTCAGGTTTTCTCCTTCTTTAAAATAGCCGGTAGTCCAGTTATAAGAGGGAAGGCATCCTGCTTCATAAGAAGGACGCACTACTCCTGGAGTACCTATTTCTCGAAGATCTCGGCTTAGGGGATTATCCATAACTCTTTTAGTAATCTCTTTGGTTATTTGACTTACTCTTTCTTTATTGTAAAGTTCTATCGGCTTAGTGCCTCTTACAGCAATAGCTTTTAGTTTTTTAGAACCCATTACTGCTCCCAAGCCATTTCTGCCATTAAAATGTTTTAATTCATTTACAATATTGGCAAAGCGTACCAGGTTTTCTCCGGCAGGACCTATCTGGGCAATCCTTATCTTATCATCGGTTAACTCTTCTTTGATTATCCTTTGGGTTTCTCCGGTGTCTTTGCCCCAAAGATGAGTGGCATCTTTAATTTCGATTTTGCCATCCTTAATATAAAGGTATACAGGAGTAGAAGAACTACCCCTTATAATAATGGCGTCAAACCCGGCTTTTTTTAGTTCCGGTCCCCACCAACCTCCGGCTTCGGCTTCACCTTGGCCTCCGGTTAAGGGAGATTTGGCACAGACTGTATAGCGGGGTATGGCCGGAGCAGATACGCCGGTGATTACACTGGGAGCAAAGATGAGCAGATTGTCGGGAGATAAGGGGTCAGTATGAGGTTTCATCTGGTTTAACATATAATACAAGGCTAGGGCTCGACCTCCCCAATAAGTACGGTAAAAGTTTTCGGCAGGATTTTCAATCCAGTGTTTTTTTGAACTTAGATCTAGGTGTAAGATATTTCCGGTATAACCGTAGGACATAGACAGTACTCCTTTCTTATAATTTACTTATAAAAAACTTTTTTATTTTTATAAAAATTACTCCAGTTATATTATTTGAGTAACATAAAATTGTAAAAAATCTTGTATCTATAATTTTCTCTCTATTATCTCCAATTTAAAACAATTTACTTTAATACAAGACCTTCTGGAAATTCTAAATATTTTTTTACTTGGTTAAGAAATTTTGCAGCCATTGCTCCATCAATCAAGCGATGATCAACTGAAAGAGTAATCTTCATTAGAGAACGAATTTCTATTTTCTCTACTCCTTCCTCCCCAGTTACAACAGTAGGCATTTTTTTAATCCCTCCAACTGCTAAAATAGCTGCTTCAGGAGGATTTATAATAGCAGTAAAGCTTTCTATCCCAAACATACCCAAATTAGATATAGTAAAAGTTCCACCTCTGTAATCTTCGGGCATTAACTTTCTCTCTCGAGCTAATTTAATTAGCCTCTTTGCCTCTTTGGCTAAGCTAGTTAAATTTTTTTTATTGGTATTTCTTACTACTGGCACAATAAGACCTTCTTCTAAAGCAACTGCTACTCCAATATTAATGTCTTTATGATAAATAATTTCTTCGTTAATCAAAGAACAATTAATATTAGGCTGTTTGGATAATACTTTGGATACTACAAAAATTAAAAAATTGTTAATGGATATTTGATTTTCTATTTTTTGGTTAAATTTCTTTAGTAATTCTATAACTTTAGACATGTCTACAGAAATATCAAAATAGACATGGGGAGCTGTAAACTTACTTTGAGAAAGTCGATCACTAATTATCTTACGCATTCCGGTAAAAGGAATCTTTTCTTCAGCTTTCTTTATTTCTTTGGTTTTATCCAATGCTGCTTCTATGTCTTTTTCCATTATTCGTCCACCAACACCAGTACCCTTAATATTCTCTAAATTCACCCCAGCTCTTTCAGCTAATTTTTGAGCGACAGGACTTGCTTTTATCTTGTAATGGCTTTGATAATAAGATACCACATCTTTCCTAATTACTACTCCCCCTGGTCCACTTCCTTTTAATGATTGTAATTCTACTCCTAATTCTTTTGCCTTTCTTTGAGCTCCAGGGGAAATCTTTTTAAATTCTTCTTTTTCTTTTTTTAGTTCTATCTCCTGCCTTTTCTCAGACCCTGAAGATATCTCTTTATCCCCTTTGGATTTTTCCTTTTCTACTATTTCAACTTTTCCTAACTTTTGATGGGCTTCCTCAATCATCTTGCTAATATCCTCGTTTTCATCACCTATAATGGCGATAGGTAGAGTTACGGGAACTTCCTCGCCTTCATCTACCAATATCTTCCTTAAAATACCAGAAGTTTGGGCTTCTACTTCCATAACTGTTTTATCTGTTTCTACTTCAAAAATTACTTCTTGTTCTTTGACAAGGTCTCCTTCTTTCTTTCTCCACTTTATCAGAGTCCCCTTGTCCATATTAAAGCCTAATTTAGGCATTATTATATATTCTACCATTTATCTGCCTCCTTACCCTATTACCATTTCTTTTGCTTTTTGATAAATTTTCTTTTCACCAGGAATAATAGGAAATTCCAAAGCAGGGCTAAAAGGTAAAGGAACATTGGCTGTAGTTAGTCGTCTGATTGGTCCATCTAAAAAATAAAAGACGTCGCTTAATATTGACATAGCAATTTCTCCAGCTACTCCACATCTTTCATATCCCTCGTCCACAATAAGCAATCTTCCAGTTTTTTTTACTGAATTAATTATTGTATCTTTGTCTAAGGGAACTAAGGTTCGAGGGTCAATAATTTCTGCTTCTATTCCCTCTTTAACTAATTCTTCTGCTGCTTTTAGAGCCTTGAGAGCTTGGTTAGAAGTCCCGACAATGGTAATATCCTTTCCTTCTTTTAGAATATTAGCTACTCCGAAGGGAATAATATATTCTTCTTCAGGTACTTCATAAGTTTTATTGTATTCCATCTTATGTTCGAAGAAAATAACTGGATTATCATCCCGTATCGCTGTCTTCAATAAGCCCTTAACCTCAGAAGCTGAAGATGGCATTACTACTTTTAGACCGGGGATATGGCAAACTAATGCTTGTAAACTTTGAGAATGTTGAGCGGCAGAAGAACGTCCTCCACCTAAGGTAGTGCGAATGGTCAAAGGTACTTTAGCCTGACCTCCAGACATATATCGAATTTTGGCTGCCTGATTCCCTATTTGATCGAGGGCTAACATTAAGAAATCACCAAACATAATCTCAACAATGGGTCTTAATCCCGTTAGTGCAGCCCCCAAACCTAAACCGGTAAAACTATTCTCTGAGATAGGGGTATCTTTAACTCTCCATTCCCCATACTTTTCATATAGTCCTACCGTAGCCTTAAAATTTCCTCCTAATATCCCTACATCTTCTCCTAATAAGATGACATTCTTATCTCTTTGCATTTCTTCATCAATTGCTTCAGTTATCGCTTGAGCATAGGTAATTTTTTTTGTTTTCATCTTGCCTTAACTCCTCCCTCTTCAACAAAAAGATCTTCATATACTTCATTCTCGTTGGGATAAGGACTTTGGATGGCAAAATCCGCAACTTCTTTAATCATTTCCTTAGTATCTTTCTCGATTAAATCTAATTCCTCTTTAGAGAAGATTTTTTCCTTTATTAGCCGTTCTCGAAAAGTTTTTATGGGACAATGTTCTTTCCATTCTTCAGTTTCTTTTTCTAAACGATAAACCTGACCAGGGTCACCCACATGATGTCCTTTCCACCGATAAGTTTTACACTCTATTAAAGAAGGGCCCTCGCCTTTTCTAGCTCGCTCTATCGCTTCTTGAGAGATCTTATAAACTTCCAATATATCATTACCATCTACTACTACTCCTGGAATATTATAAGCCTTAGCACGAATAGCTAAATCTTTGGTTGCCGTTACTTTGCGAATATCAACTGAAATACCATATAAATTATTTTCACATACATAAACCACAGGTAACTTCCAGGCAGCGGCCATATTAATGCTTTCATGAAAAGTTCCTTGATTAGAGGCAGCATCCCCAAAGAAAGATATAGTTACTTGATCTGTTCCTCTTACTTTAGCACTATAAGCAGAACCTGTGGCAATAGGGATACCCGCACCAACTATGCCATTTGCTCCCAAAATCCCTTTACTAACATCCATAATATGCATAGAGCCACCTTTCCCATGGCAATAGCCAGTTTCTTTTCCTAAAACTTCAGCCATCATCTTTTTTAGATCAGCTCCTTGAGCAATCAAGTGACCATGCCCCCGATGAGTACTAACCGCAAAATCACGCTCGGTTAAATTAGTACAGACACCAACCGCTACCGCTTCCTCGCCAATATATAGGTGAGCTAATCCGGGCATAAGTCCTTTGGAATATACATTGGTTATTTCATTTTCAAAATATCGAATTTTCAGCATATTTTGGTACATTTTTAAAATCTTTTCTTTTTTTAGGTCATAACTTTTTATCGGTTTAAATTTATTTTCCATAATTTTTATTTCTGAATCTCCTTTCTCCTCTTTATCATTGATTTAAATAAGATTTCATGCTATCAATGGTTTGTTTGGCAGCAGTATAGGAATCAGGAACAGGTAAAATTTCTGCAGAAATATAACCTTTATATTCTATCTCTTTCAAAATTTTAGTCATTTTCATAAAATCAAAATGGCCCATTCCAGGAGCCAATCGATTGCTATCTGAATAATGAACATGAACAATATAATCTATGGCTTGGCGAATATTCCCCCATATATCTACATCTTCGACATTCATATGAAAACTATCAATCATCATCTTTATGTTAGAAAGTTGAACTCTGTCCAAATATTTTTTACAATCCAAAATAGAGTGAAAAAAATCCTCTTGAAAACGATTAATAGGCTCTAAGGCAATATCTATGTTTTTTTCTTTCGCATATTTATTGCATTCTTTGAGACAGTCTGTAATATATTCCTCAGATTGGGAATAATTATCAATTACCCATCCTTTTATTAATCCTATTACCACTACTGCACCAAAATGTGATGCGAAATATATATGATTTTTAATTCGTTGAATAGCTGCCTTACGTATGGATTCTTTTGCAGAAGAAAATATTAATCCATCTCTTGCAGCTGCTCCCCCAGTAGCTATGGAAGAAATTCCTAGCTGATATTTGCTTACTAAATCTTTCACTTTAGATAAGGAAATTTCTTCAGGATCTGCTACCGAAATCTCTATACCATCAAATCCCAATTCTTTGGCCACAGAAAAGGCTTTTTCTAAATCGCCCGAAAACAAGGACAGACCTCTTTCCACTTTCAAATTACCAAATAAGCCCACACCACTTTGAGCAGGTTTTAAATTAGACGTCATAAAACTGGTTTTTAGCAAATGTACTTACGCCCCCTCCCTATATATCTATCTTGTCTTACAATAAATTTTTACAAGGGAAGAATGCCCGCAGGTTCACTCGTGGCATTCTTCCCTTCGGGTGAATAAAATATTTAACTAAATTAATGGCGTATTCGAGGATCTCGTTCCCAACGCATATCATAATACTTCATAGCTTTCCTAATAATATCAGCTACTTTGCCACAGTTAGCATCCTGCTGTGCTCTTTTTTCAAATAATTCTTTTGACTTTTTCTTTAAAAACTCTATGTCTTCATCGGGTAATGTCATAAAAGTTACTCCTGCTTTTTCCATCTCTTCAATTGCTTGAGTGCTTGCCCAAGTTGAATTTGAAGCACGTTCATTGGCAAATTGCCTACTTACACAAACAATTATTTCTTGAAGGTCGGCTGGAAGTGAATTCCAAACATCCATGTTTATAAAAATATCTTCAGCATCAAAATTAATACTAGATGGTCCAATATAATACTTGGCAACCTCATGATGCTTAGAAACATAAAAACCATAAGGAGAACCCCAGTTAGCTCCAGTAAGTGTGCCCAATCCAAGAGCAGTATAAATTTCCGCTCCCGGCATCGATACCACAGAAGCCCCAAAACTTGCTAATATTTCAGCCCAAATACCAAATGTTCTTATCTTCATTCCTTTAAAATCTTCTAAACTTTTAGCCGGTTTTGTACTAATGGTAGCACCCCATTCATCCGAAAAAATTGGAGCAATCAGGAATACGTTGAATTTAGCATATTCTTCTCTCATTATATCTATGAGCCTGAGATCTTCCCCCCACCATAAATACTCATATTCATCTACTGTTCTAAGAGAAAAAGGTACCCCCCATGCAAGTTCAGCAGATGGGAACATACCCCTCCAATAGATTGTTGCCGTAAACGCAATATCAATAACACCTTCTCCTACAGCATTTAAACACTCAAAGGTGGGCACAATGGTATTAGGTGCGTATAATTCTATTTTAATTCGACCACCCGACATCTTTTCTACTCTTTCAACAAATTTAGGAAGCATTACTTCCCACTCTTTCCATCCTGGGCCAAGAAAACTTTGGAGTGTTAAGTTATAAACTTTTTCAGAACTTTCCGTAGTTGTTTGCCCCAATGCACAGAAACCAGGCAAAACCAAGCTTAATAACATTATTATTAAAATCAAATTCATTAACCCTAAAAAAATTTTATTTTTACTTGACATTTATTTATTACCTCCTGTTGATAATTTTATTTTTTACTAATTTTAAAAATAACGATCTACAGTAAATACCAACCCTAAATCTTCAGAATTCTTTAAAACATCTCCACACACCTCCTTTTTACTTGAACATACTTATTCAATTGTCAAGCATTCTAGATTTTTTTCTACACCAAACCAGAATTATTTATCTCTTTGTTAAATATAACAAACTATTACTTTATCATTAAGCTAGGTAACCATAGGATTATTTTTGGCCAAAGCATACACACAACTAAACCAGTGGCTTGAAGAATAACAAAAGGAACAATTGATCGATAAATTTGTGACATAGTAATATTGCGTGGAGCAACTGCTTTCAAGTAAAAAAGATTATACCCAAAGGGCGGTGTCAAAAAACCCATCTGCATATTCATAACATAGATAACCCCTACCCAAACAGGGTTGAAACCTAATTGTATAGCCAAAGGGAAAAAGATTGGAGCAGTAAGCATGATAATCCCTATGGGATCAAGAAACATTCCCATTATAAAGTATACAAATTGCATAGCTATCATGATTCCCCAACGACCCCCCGGTAAAACAATCATAATTTTTTGAATCATCTGAGTAGCTCCCAAAGCTGCAAAAACAGAAGCAAAAGAACTAGCTGCAAAAATAATCCACATAACCATACAGGAGTATTTTAAAGTTTCTTCACAGGCATTCTTAAAATTTTCCCAAGTTAAACGGCGGTAAAAAAATGCACACAAGATACTCATAAGTACACCTACACCTGAAGCCTCCGAAGGTGTAGCAATGCCCGCAAGAATTGACCCCATTACTGTAACAATTATAGCTACTGGAAAAATTAAAGATTTCGTTAAAACAAATTTGTCTTTTAGACTAAGTTTTTCTTTCGTTTCTATTGTTGGTCCTAACTTTGGATTTAACTTACATCTTACTAAGATATATACTATAAAAAGAAAAGATAGAAGAAGTCCTGGTAAAATTCCCCCAATTAACAGCATTCCAATAGACGTACCTGTAAAAGCACCAAGCGCAATCATTAAAACACTTGGAGGAATTAATACTCCCAAAGCTCCGCCTGCAGCAACGGTACCAAGCGCTAACTCCTCATTATAACCACGTTTTAACATGGAAGGTAAGGCTATTATCCCCATTGAAACTGTAGCTGCTCCGCTTACCCCAACTATTGCAGCCCATACAGTACAAATAATTACTGTTCCCACGGCTAAACCACCCTGTATTCCACCCAACCAGTGATACATCATGTTATAAAGCTCATCAGTAATTCCTGTTTTCAACAATATTGACCCCATAAATATAAACATTGGGATAGCAAGCAACATAAAGTCAGTTCCTGATTTAAACGTTTTAATTGGAAACATATATAAAGCACTAGGATTCCAAAAAAGATAAGTAGCTAACACTGCGACTCCGCCCATAACAAATACCAAAGGATGCCCAAGCAACAAAAACAATACCATACTGCCAAATAAAATAATACATATTAGAAGTTCGATATTCATTATCATAATTCCTTTCCCGTAATCACTATATTTAGATCACGTATAAATTTTGATATTCCTTGTAAAATCATTAAAATCGCTCCTATCGGAAGAAATGCCATAACATGATACATTGGGGGATTCCAATAGCTACCACTATGCTGTTTAATCAAAAATGCTTTCCAAGCCCATTTACTTCCTTTAAATAGTAGTACAAAACAAAAAACAAAGAAAAGTATTGAAGTGCATACATCTATAACTGCTTTTTGTCTAGTAGAAAACCGACTATAAATTAAATCAATGTTAACATGAGCCTTGTGAAGATAAGAATAGCCTCCTCCCAACATAAGATATATAAAAAATATAAAACCGTTAGTTTCAAATGCCCATAGAGTAGGGGCATTAAATACATGCCTACAGACGACCTCCCAAATTATTACCCCACACATTGGTATCATGAGTAAACCAGAAAATTTCCCAATCCTTTCGTTAAGACTATCGATAAAATTCAAAATAGCTTTTATTTTTTGCATAACAATCACCCACCTTATTAATTAAGTATTTTAGTGTAAAACTCTGATATTCTCAAAATTTTTATAATTGTACACTTTTCTTCACCATTTTTGCCCCTTTGATTAAAATTAGGATACTTACTTGTCTATATAAATATATAGTTACTACGAAAAATATTTTGCCTTTCGGGTTAATCGAGGTTCGATCTCTAGAGTTCACGATGTCCGTATATTTAATATCTACTTCATAGAACCTCTTTCCAAAAATCTCTGGTGCCAGGATAGAGCTTCTTCGGTTAAATGAGGTGTATGTCCCCCTTTTTCTAAAGCTCTCTGGTAGTAATTTTTCAACTTAGATTTATATTCGGGATGGGTACAATTATTAATTATTGTTTCAGCCCTTTCCCGAGGGGATAATCCTCTTAAATTTGCTATCCCTTGTTCAGTTACTATTACCTGTACATCATGTTCGGTATGATCGACATGAGAGACCATGGGAACCACACAAGAAATATCTCCATTCTTGGCAACAGAAGGAGTAACAAAAATAGAGAGATAAGCATTTCTGGTAAAATCTCCAGAACCTCCAATACCATTCATCATTTTGGAACCCATAATATTGGTAGAGTTTACATTGCCATAGATGTCTACTTCTATGGCAGTATTCATGGCGATCGAACCTATCCTTCTAATAATTTCTGGATTATTACTAATTTCCTGAGGGCGTAAGATTATCTTCCTTTTGTATTCTTCTAAATTATTTATTAACCTTTGTTGCCCTTCTTCGGAAAGAGTCAAAGCAGTTCCAGATGCTATCCTTATTTTACCACTATCGATTAAATCAAGAACTGAATCCTGAATGACTTCAGAATAAAAATCAAGACTTTCGAAGGGAGAATTTAACAACCCTGCCAAGACTGCATTAGCTACACTCCCTACTCCTGATTGAAGGGGGAGGAGATTTTGTGGTAACCTTCCGTCTGCAACTTCCTCCTCTAAAAAATTAATTATATAACCGGCTATCTTTTCACTGTTCCCATCTATAGGAGTTAGGGGACTGGCCTGATCCTTAATATCTGTGATAACAATAGCTTTAATCTTTTCGGGATCGGTAGGGATATAGGTTGCTCCAATTCTATCTCCGGGTTTTATAAGAGGGATGGGATAACGATTTGGAGGATCTTGAGGTTGATAAATATCATGAATTCCTTCCAGTTCTAAAGGCTGACTATTATTTATTTCTACTATTATGGATTTTGCTCTATCAATGAAGGTAGGAGAGACGCCCACAGAAGTACTGGGAATAATATTCCCCTCTTCATCTATCGCGATTGCTTCAATTATTGCTAAATCAATTTCACCAAAAAAACCGTAGCGAACCTGCTGAGCAAAATGGCTAAGATGAATATCGGCATAAGCAATTCCCCCACTATTGATATTATTTCTAAGTAATTTATTCGTCTGATAGGGATACCTTCGAGCAATTATGCCTGCTTCTGTCAGGGCTCCATCTAGTTCTTCTCCTACTGAGGCACCGGTCAGTAAATCAATTTGGAGTTCTTCTTTGCTCTGTTTAACCCTTTTAGCCAATGCCAAGGGAACAGCTTTTGGATATCCTGCTGGAGTAAAACCACTGGTTGCTACTATCATCCCATCCTCTATTAGTTCTGCTGCCTGTTTTGCACTCATCATCTTTTTTTTTAACTTGTTATTCCTCATCCTCTTGGTTATCAATCTCAA